>NZ_BAABFL010000007.1:0-49369 GCF_039540975.1 Kistimonas scapharcae | reverse complement strand
TTGCCTGAAGAGCACAGGGGACGCTCTCTTCATTCAATTTAGCCTTACTTCTTCAGATCGTTAAGCGGGAGTTAAGGTTTAAGGGACTGGTTGCGCAAGGTTATCAGTGGAAGGATATCGTCGCTTACGGTGATTCGGCTGGCGGCAGTCTGGTAGCGAGTGCCGTGTTGAAACTTCGAGACCAGGGAGAGTCCCTGCCAGCCGCGTTGGTACTCTGGTCGCCGTGGTCAGACATTACCGAGACAGGCGACACCTATATTACATTGAAAGACTCAGAGCCTGCTTATCACTATCAGTTGCACCTGAAATCATCGGCGGATGCGTATGCACCGGAATCTGAGCAGAAGCACCCCTATGTTTCTCCCGTTTATGGCGACTACGGGAAGCCGTTTCCGCCGGTGCTGATTCAGGGGGGAACCCGGGAAACGTTCCTCAGCAATTTTGTCCGTTTATACCAGGCCATGGACCAGCCAGGGCATACGGTAAAACTCGACCTGTATGAAGGCATGCCCCATGTTTTTCAGATTCATTGGGATTGGCCTGAGGCGAAACTGGCCATCCGGAAAATGAATGACTGGATCAAACCATGGCTCAATACGATTTGATGTTAAGAAGAATGACTGGCGAGGAAGAGAATTGGGGTGTGACAGTAGCGTGCTCTCTGTGCTGAGTTGTAAAGTCTTTCATCATCTGGAAACATCCAAAGGCGCGTTTTTCTGCATCATATGATTGTCATACTCCCGGAATAGGCTTGTAGCCAAGGAGTCGGGCAGTGCACCTATCGCTGTCCGGTTGTTTATAGCATTAATAAGGGATGCCTATGTCCGACAATCCGGATGTACCTTACCTGCTTCTTACCCCGGGACCGATCACCACGTCATCTTCTGTCAAGGAAGCCATGCTGCGTGATGGGTGTACCTGGGATGATGACTATAATGCGATCGTGCAGGAAGTCCGGGCGAGATTAGTGCGCCTGGCAACCAAAGAGTCAGGTTATAGCGCTGTATTGATGCAGGGCAGTGGAACGGCGACGGTTGAATCTGTGATTGGTACAGCGCTGCCCCCAGATGGGCGACTGCTGGTGATTGCGAATGGTGTTTATGGCCAGCGCATGGCGGCGATTGCGGAATATCTTGGTGTTGACCATCTGCTTCTGGACTTTGGTGAGCAGGGGGATGTGGATCCTTCCGTTGTAGAGCAGACACTGGCTGATGATCCGGCCATTACCCATGTGGCCATGGTGCATTGTGAAACCAATACTGGCCGGTTAAATCCGCTGGAAGCCGTCAGCCGGGTGGTCACAGAGGCTGGACGTTGCTGGGTTGTAGATGCCATGAGCAGCTTTGGTGGCATTCCCATGGACATTGGTGAGCTGGGCATTGATTTCCTGATCAGCTCCGCCAACAAGTGTCTCCAGGGGGTACCGGGGTTTGGACTGGTCGTGGCCCGTACCGCAACCCTGCATCGACTGGAAGGCAATGCCCGCTCGTTAAGCCTGGATCTCTATGATCAGTGGCGCTGCATGACCCTGAACTATGGCAAATGGCGCTTCACATCGCCGACCCATGTTGTACGTGCATTCCGTCAGGCGCTGGATGAGCTGGATGAGGAAGGTGGGATTGCTGCTCGCAACCGCCGCTATGCCGAGAATCACCGGGTTCTCATCAGTGGTATGGAGGAACTGGGTTTCAAATCATTGCTACCTGAAGAGGCTCGCTCTCCAATCATTACCTCGTTTTTCAATCCGGATCATCCTGATTTCCGGTTTGCTGAGTTTTATGAACGCTTGAAGGGCAAGGGTTTTGTGATTTATCCGGGGAATGTCTCCGAAGCGGACTGTTTCAGGATTGGCACCATTGGTCATGTTTTCCCGGATGACTATCAACGGCTTCTGAATGCTGTTCGGGAATCCATCTATTGGTAATAGCCCACAATAAACGCGATCAAATGCGTTATTTAGAATTCTCCGCCCTGGTATTCATACTGGTCTTCACTGCCAACCGGGTAACTCACAATGCCTTCAGCGGATAAAGCGACAGGGCGGATCTCCGATGGGGGATTATTCCAGAAAGCCTGATCCAGTAGGAGCTGATAACGTTGATATTTATGTTTCGGTGAGGTCACTCTGATCCAGAGTTTGGTTGCCCCATCGTCAGTGATACGGTTAACCCAGCTCGCCAGGGTGACATTTCTTAAAATACTGTCGTTTGGTCCATTTTTTGCACTGTTTACCCAGTTGTAGTAACTGCCCTCCATGGTTAACTGGCTGGGTGCTTCACTCATTTGTGATTTAATGGCGCTGAAACGGAGCTGTGAATCGGGATAGAAGACTTTGTTAAAGTGTTCCATTTCTTTCAGCACATAATGGTTGGTATGGTACAGCTTGTTGCCATTTTCTTTGGCACTCAGGATCTGGTAGGAGCCATTGGCAGGGCCAACCTCGACAAGGATGGCTTCATGCTTGTCGCCAATAATCAGAAAATTCGCCAGGCCATCAGCAAACAGTTTTTGTTTGGCTTGTCTTACGTCTGCAACTGAGCGGTAGTTTTCAAGAATGGTGTATATAGCAGCGGATTGGTCACCATCATTAAAATGACTGGCATTATTGATTGAGGCAGATTCATTCTGTACGACTGCCAGACCGTGTTGGTTAACACCGGCAGCAATGTAGGGATACGGCTTACGCTTGTGTGAATTATAAAACAGGCCGATGTAGCGATTTCCAGAAATCGACTGCCGGACTTCAACGGACTGGTAAGCAGACAGCGAATCGCGGTTTTTTGCAATCAGCAGTCCGCCATCCGCATTGGCACTACCGGTTGAGGCAAAGGTCGTGCAGGCATGTGTGGTGTCAGGCAGTATGCCGATAACGGGTAGTAAAAATGCGGAGAATAGACGCAGGTTGAAAATGCTAATCATAACGCATGATCTCGCAGACAATGTGGGCGTTAGAGGCAGGTGCTAGAAGCCCTGTGTTGGTGAGTCGAAAGATTTGTGGGCTGTCTCGGGTTTGGAGAATGAACTGAAAACATCTATGTTGTGCGGTTGATTTACACTACAAAAAGTATCAGTGATTGACTGTTTTTCCAGTGTTTCTTGCAATGAGTGTGACTTCATGGGCTAGTAGGTATTCACTTTTATTTGTTGCGGTGCGTCTATCTATCGAGTGATTGATAGACTTTGGCATAATTTTTCAGAGGCTTTGTAGTATCCTCCTGGGTTTGATTTGGGTTTAAGGTTGATAAAATCAACCCGGTTTAACGATGAGTAAAGCGGAACGCGAATGAATCAGACGCCTGGAATGATCAGGGAAACCTTTCCGGTCGGTCCCCTGCAATGTAACTGCACGATTATTGGTGACCCGGTGACGGGGAAAGGGATTGTGGTTGACCCCGGTGGTGATGCCGAGCTGATCCTTGAGAGGGTAAGGGCACATAATCTTCAGATCGTTGCCCTGATCCATACCCATGCTCACCTGGATCACTTCCTGGCCAGTGGCGAGCTGAAAGAGAAGACCGGGGCACCTATCCATCTGCACAAAGAGGATAAATTCCTCTGGGATAATCTGGAAACCCAGTGTCGTATGTTTGGCGTACCATACCGTCCCGTACCAGGCCCTGACTTCTGGTTGCATGATGATGAAGAGCTGGCCTGCTGCTGTGGCGTTGCCATGCATACGCCGGGACACAGCCCGGGCTCCATGAGCTTCTGGTTTGCTGATCACAAACTGCTGATTGCCGGCGACACCCTGTTCCGTCGTGCGATTGGCAGGACTGACCTGTGGGGCGGTGATTACCCAACCATTGAACGTTCCATTCGTCAGCGACTTTATACATTGGATGAAGAGGCCGTAGTGGTTGCAGGGCATGGTCCTGATACGACGATCGGTGAAGAAATCCGCGAGAACATGGTTATTAGAGGTTAACGTGCAATGACAGTTGCCAAATCACATTTTGCATTGAAGAAGCTGACTGCTGTCGTCTTGGTGGGTGCTGTACTTGCCGGCTGCCAGACAACCAATCCCTATACCGGTGAGCAGGAAACCCAGAAATCGGCGAAGTACAGTGGCCTGGGAGCCCTGGCTGGCGCGGTT
Source organism: Kistimonas scapharcae (assembly GCF_039540975.1). Lineage (NCBI taxonomy): Bacteria > Pseudomonadati > Pseudomonadota > Gammaproteobacteria > Oceanospirillales > Endozoicomonadaceae > Kistimonas > Kistimonas scapharcae. The sequence continues at coordinate 45,276 of NZ_BAABFL010000007.1, read as the reverse complement.
GTTGGCGGACTGGCGAACGGTAAGGATGGCGCATTGGCCGGTGCAGCATTGGGTGCGGCTGCCGGTGGTGGGTATGGGTATTACGTCGATCAGCAGGAAAACAAGCTGCGTGCGGAGTTACGGGGTACTGGTGTCCAGGTGCAGCGTGTAGGCAATCAGCTGAACCTGATTATGCCTGGTAATATCACGTTTGCGTCCAGCTCAGCCAACATCCGTGCAGATTTCTATCCGGTGCTGGGCTCTGTGGCGAGAGTGATGAAAGAGTATGACAACAACACGATCGTTGTAGTCGGTCATACCGACTCAACCGGTGATGAAAAACGCATTAATCTGCCGCTGTCGCAGAACCGGGCGAACAGTGTGGCAGATTACCTGATCGGACAGGGCATCTCTCCCACACGCATTACAGCTTACGGTGTAGGATCCAGTCAGCCAATTGCTTCCAATAAAACACCGGAAGGGCGTGCTGAAAATCGTCGGGTTACGATTGCACTCAAGCCGCCGGCTAATCAATAAGAGGTAAAGAAAAAGGGGCAGTGAATACTGTCCCTTTTTTTATCCGCTGGCTTCTGCGTAGGTGGTTTCTTTCGGCGACGATTCGCTGTTCATGGAGTCCAGTAAATTGTCTTTGTCCGTCCAAAGCTCGTTAACCCAATGCTGGAACTGTTCACGAAATTCCGTGTCGTTACTGTAATCCTTACCAAGGTATTGAGTCGGAATTGGCAATAGTTCAAGCACAATGCTGACGTTATCGCCTTTTCCGCAGAGAAAATCCCAGAATGCGGGTACCGGTCCGTTATAGGAAATGGTGATGTTAACCATGGTATTCATTTGGCTGCCCATGGCGCCTAATACAAAGGCAGTGCCGCCTGCACGGGGTTTGAGAAGATGGCGAAATGGCGACTGCTGTTGTTTATGTTTGGCTTCGGTGTAGCGGGTACCTTCCATAAAATTAAAGACTGAAACCGGTACTTCACGGAATTTCTCACAAGCCTTGCGGGTCGCCTTGAGGTCTTCTCCCCGTTTCTCGGGATGTTTATCCAGGTAAGCCTTGGAATAGCGCTTCATGAAAGGGAAGTCCAGCGCCCACCAGCACTGGCCGATGATCGGTACCCAGATCAGTTCCTGTTTGAGGAAAAACTTCAGCATGGGGATGCGGCGATTCAGCAGGTGCTGGACAATAAAGATATCAGCCCATGACTGATGGTTGCAGGTTACCAGGTACCAGCCGTCTTTTTTAAGCCCTTCAAGTCCATTGACCTGCCAGTCCATGGGACGGGTCAGTTTCATCCAGCCACTGTTGATGCTAATCCAGAACTCCGCAATGGCAATGCAGATCCGGGTGCTGAGTCTTTGCCACGCTTTCACGGGAATCAGGAACCGGCTCAGGCTGAAAACCATCAGCGGCAAACACAGTAACAGGGTGTTCAATCCCAGCAGCAGGGCCGAGAGGCAACCACGCAGAAAAGGAGGCAGAAATGACAGCATTGCTATGGGTCTATTGTCCGATCTGATTATTCACTGTTGGCAATTCTACGTATCTCCCGTCGCTTGGCAAACGTGCATTGTCAGTGTGACTAACCAAACCGGAATTTTTTTCTGACATTTACAGATTCTTTGCATTTTTTTTGCCAGGACTCAGGTACGATGCGAGCATGTTTAATAGTATGAGGATGCCCTCTTGTTACTGCTGGTAGTGTTTGCACTGGTAGCCATTCTTGTTTCATTTCTGTGCTCAGTATTCGAAGCCGTACTTCTTAGCATCACGCCGTCCTGGCTGGCTGGTATTGAGCAGAAAGGTGATCGTTCCGCCAAGCGCATCAAAGCGCTGAAGGACAACATTGACCGCCCTCTTGCCGCAATCCTGACCCTGAATACCGTGGCGCATACTGCCGGTGCTGCAGGTGTTGGTGCGCAGGCGGCCGTCGTATTTGGCAACCAGTATCTTGGCCTTGTTTCTGCAGTGATGACGGTGCTGATCCTCGTACTTTCCGAGATCATTCCTAAAACCATTGGCGCAACCTGGTGGCGACAACTGGCACCGATGACTGCGATCTGTCTGAATTGGATGGTGCGTATCCTGTCGCCGGTGATCTGGTGTCTTGAGTTACTGACGTCCCGCATGACCCACGGTCATGGGAATGACAGTGAACTCCGGGCGGAGATTTCTGCGCTGGCTGAGCTGGGTCGTCGTCAGGGTGAGCTGGCTTCAGAAGAAAACCAGATTCTCCAGAGTCTGCTGCGCTTCCGTGATGGCCGACTGAATACCATCATGACGCCGCGGACGGTGGTCTTCTCTCTTCCTGAATCCGTGACTACGGCGGAGTACCTGGAAAAGTACAGTGACAAGGGCTTTTCCCGTATCCCGGTGTATGAAGGGGAGCCGGATGACATCACTGGCTTTGTGCTGCGTGCTGAGGTGCTGGCCGCACACCATCAGTCTGGCGGTACCGCGACATTAGGTAGTCTCTGTCGTCCGATCCTCCGTGTACTGGATCGTGAGCGGGTGGATACCCTGTTTTCACGACTGGTTGTTGAACGTTCTCATATCGCGATGGTGGTGGATGAGTACGGCGACATGCAGGGTGTGGTGACACTTGAAGATTTGATCGAAACACTGCTTGGCATGGAAATCGTTGACGAATGTGACCGCGATGTGGATATGCAGAGTGTTGCCCGTCGCCGTCGCATGCGCTGGCTGAAGAAGCATAGCCTGCAGATGTTCGGTTCTTCTGGGAAGCTGGAACCGGCCAATATGGCCCCGGTTAGTAAGGCGGATGCGGCAGCTTCCTGAGCCTTTGACCGGTGTGCTTGAACGTGAGCACCAGACCATGACCGCTATGGTCAGGCTCTGGTGCCGCGATCACCATGAGTGTGACGATGACCTCTGTTCGGAATGCCGTGAATTTCTGGATTTTGCGGCATTCCGTTTACACAAGTGTCCTTATGGCCCCGACAAGCCAACCTGCTCCCGCTGCCCCATCCATTGTTACAAACCCACCATGCGCGACAAGGCCAAAGCCATTATGCGTTATGCCGGGCCACGTATGCTGTTCAAACATCCGCTCATGACCCTGCGTCACTTGTTGCATGAACGCAGGGCTGTTCCACCGTTACCGTCGAAACGTAAATAAAGCGACGCGTTAGTTGCTGGTGGCCTGTATGGCTGTCAGGGCGATGGTGTAGACAATGTCGTCAACCAGCGCACCACGGGACAGGTCATTGACAGGTTTACGCAATCCCTGAAGCATTGGGCCAACGCTGATGACATTGGCGCTGCGTTGTACGGCTTTGTATGTTGTGTTGCCAGTATTCAGATCAGGGAACACAAACACTGTCGCTTTACCGGCTACGGGACTGTCAGGCGCCTTACTGCCTGCAACGGAAGCAATGGCGGCGGCGTCATACTGAAGTGGGCCGTCAATCAAAAGGTCAGGTCGTTTTTCCCGGGCCAGTCGAGTCGCCTCCCGAACCTTTTCAACATCGGTTCCATGACCTGAGGAGCCCGTGCTGTAACTGATCATGGCCACTCGAGGTGGAATGCCAAAGCGGGCAGCTGAGTCTGCACTCTGGATCGCAATATCAGCCAAGGCGCTGGCGTCGGGATCCGGGTTTACTGCGCAGTCACCATAGATAAGCACCTGATCAGGCAGAAGCATAAAGAAAATTGATGACACTGTGCTTGTGCCTGGGCGTGCCTTGATTAACTGGAAGGCCGGGCGGATAGTGTTGGCCGTCGTATGGACAGCGCCGGATACCAGCCCATCGACATCATCCTGTGCCAGCATCATGGTGCCCAGTACCACGTTGTCTTCCAGTTGGGCTTCTGCCATGGGTTCGGTCAGGCCCTTACTACGGCGCAGCTCCACCATCGGGTCGACATACTGTGGCCTGAGTGTATCGGGATCGAGAATTTCCAGGTCAGCTGGCAGGGTAATGCCCAGCTCGCTGGCGACCTGTTCCACGCTTTCCGTTCGAGCAAGCAGCACGCAACGCGCAATACCTCGTTGTTGACACAGAATGGCGGCCTGAATCGTTCTTGGCTCATCCCCCTCGGGTAATACTATTCGTTTGTTGGCCTTGCGGGCATTTTCAACCAGCTGATGGCGAAAGGCCGGTGGTGACAAGCGGGGTTCGACCGGTTCGCCACAGCGATCCTGAAGCCAGCGAATATCGAGGTGTTCTGCGACATCATCCATGACTTTCTGGAGTCGCTCCTGATCATCCAGGGGAACCTCGGTATTCATTCGGTCGAGGCGGGTTGCTGTTGTATAAGAATTGCTGTCAGTGATCAGGATTGGCAGACCGGTTTCCTGAATTGCTCGACGACAGAGTGTGGCGATCTGCTCTTGTGGAGGGAGGTCGTTCGTCAGTAACAGGCCTGCTAAAGGCACGCCGTTCAGTGCAGCCAGACAGGTTGCCATGATGATGTCATCACGATCTCCCGGGGCAATGATCAAGGCGTCTGGGCGCAGATGTTGGACAATGTTAGCCGCCGTGCGGGCGCAGAGCACCCGGTGTGCCACACGACGGTTGTCAATCTCGCCTTCATTCAGAATCTCTGCTTGCAGTAGTGTGGCGATATCCCGGGTTCTGGGGGCTGAGAGAGTGTTATTCCAGGGGATATGGCCAATCGGCTTAAAAGCCTTGCGTCGAAAGGGGCGCAATGTCTGACATTCACCGTTTCGGTCAATCAGGCTGGCAAGGTAGTCAGGATGAACTTTATTCAGGATGTAGCCAATGACATTCGGGTTGCCAGTACCACCAAAGGTGTCAGCAGTAATCTGTAGTTTGTCTGCGGTATCATCGGGTGTTTCATCTTCCGGTGCGTGGACGATGATGATGTCGGCATTCAGGCTTCGGGCAATATCGACATTCAGTCGTCCGGCATAGGGCATGGTGCGACTGGGTACCAAACCTTCAACCACCACAACGTCGGCATCTTTTGCGGCCTGAGACAGCTGATTGACCACCCTTTCCAGCAGTTCATCACGTTTGTTGGCGCCAAGCAGGTTTTCGACCTTGGAGAGGGGAACTGGATCCGGTGGCGTGAGCGAAGTGGCTGCCCGAACCTGTTGGGTGGAGCGTTCCGGACCCGTATCTGAGCGGTGTTGTTGTGCCACCGGCTTAAGAAAGCCAACTCTCAGCCCCAGCTTGTCGAGCGCATGTACGAGGCCCAGTGCGATAGATGTCAGGCCAACACCATAGCTGGTTGGGGCGATGTAGAAGACATGCATAATGAGTCTCCTGCTGCATTTGTTATTGTTGCTGTGTAGGTGTTATACAGTGTATCGCTATTTCTGATGTGATGCGTGTGGCTTTCTATGATTAGAGGTTGTCTGTCAGTAATGAAGTCAGTTTAGTTAGTCATATCATGTATGATTTGGTTTAAGGGGAACTTTCATAAGGTGTTGCTGACCAAGGCATGAGTTTATTGTTCAAAGGTTAGTCAGCATGGCAAGCGTAGAAGTAGCTAAACATCAAACATGGAAAGTAATAGAAAAAGATACCTCTCAAGAGAAAGATATCCGGAGAGCCTTTGCAAGAGAGGTTTGTGAGGTCCTGCCAGAATTCATGGATCCAATTGGTGAAGAAACGATTCATGAAGAAGTATCCCGTAAACATGTTGAACGAACGATTGAACAAGTGAGTCAAGGTATTTTGTTTGCCTGTGATAAAGGCTGGCTGAAAAAATATGGTGATGATAATTCTGGTTGGACTTATGAAACGACCACCAGACTTCAACTTATGACAGCTTGTAAAGAAGCAGATGTTAGTCTTGTTGAAGAGTATTGTCGCGATTTGGATTTTTCGTTGGAGATGCCTGATCGTCCAGAGGGTTATCTGAGTTGTCCTGTGGTAGAAGCTATTGATAGTGAGAGAGAGTGGATGAGGAAGAATGCAGTCGTTGATATGCTGATAAAGAGAAATGCGAAACTGCCTTTTAGTCAAGATGTTGGAGATAATCTTTTTTTGAATCAAGAAGCAGCGTATGCAGAAAAAACTAAAGTTGTAACTTACTATTTGCAAGAAAAAGATTTTGACTGCGTAATGCTAAGTGCTCGAAGCAAGATGGGAAAGCTGCCTTCTGATGTGGCTAAAGAGTATGGAAACAAAGTTATGGTTGATTTTTTCAATCTTGTTGAGAAGGGAGTTTCAAGGATTTTTGCGGGTGAAGTATGTCAAGTGTTGGCAGATAGTGACAATAGAATGAAATTTGAAGATATTTTTGAGGGAGTTAGGGTTAATAGTGCGGAGCGAACGGTTGAAGCTGTGCATCAAGGTGTGGCATTGGGTATCGAAAAGGGATGGCTTTTTGGTATTGAATATGAAGGTCTGGCTAAGCAATACTCCCTAACTCCTCGAATGTCATGTTTGCTTGAATGCAAGTATGGACGGATCGATGAAATTCGAGAGTGTCAAGTTAAAAATATGGAAATAAACTTTTCTCTTGAAATTCCTTATCGTCCTGATGGATATTTAAGTTGCCCATTAATAGAGGCCCTTGATAGTGAATGTAAGGAGAGATTAAGCATTATTTCGGTTTTAGAAATGATGAATGCCACGATGCCAGAACCTGTGGATGGCTGTTTTTTGCACCAAGAAGCAATGTATGCAAAAAAAACGAATGTGGCAAATTATTATCTTAAGAATATAGATGTTTATGGCAAGAATCTTTCTGCAAAAAATAGTAGGGGTGAGACTCCTTATGAAGTTGCTATGGCTTCGGGCAATGATGTAATGATTCAGTTCTTTGAGTTGAGAAATAAAATTAATGCCAAGGTTGAGCAGAATGCTAGGGAAGTTACTCTGAATATTCTAGAGGATATGCAACCACGCTCACTTGCTGAGCTAAAAAGTATGCATGAAGGTAAGCAAGGTATAGAACGGGCTTTGCAATATGCTTGTAGGAATAGCTGGTTGAGACTGGAAACAAAAACTGAGGGGCTGCAACGACGAACTACTGGCCGGTATGAAATAACACCGGGGCTCAAGTTCATGCAAGCTTGTAGATATGGAGATGTCGGCATCTTGTCAGAGAGCGCTGAAGGAAATAACAGATTCTGGGATGTTAGGATGAATATGCCTGATGACCCAAGCGATTATATAAGTTCAGCGCTTCAAGAGGCTTTAGAGTCTACTTGTGAAAAGCGTGATGAGATAATTAGAATTCTTGAGGAGGGTGGAGCTTGTTTTTATTGGGTTGATAGTAATGATGAAAAGTTCAGGTTTTTGTCCGGTGAAATAAAAAATAAACATGCAAGAGTTTTACAGTATTACCTGAGTAAATATGAGAGTTCTGAAAATGTGCTGGATTTGAAAGATGAAACGGAAAAAAGTATAGGTGGATATCTTGATGAGGCTGGATGTGATAAATTGAGAGCGATGTTTGATTTACATAGAAATGCGATGCTTTCAAAAAGAGATTGCAAGAATTTTGAGCAGGTGATTGTTGGAAAGTCAGTGGTTCCATGCCGGCAAAATGCAAAGGTTATAGCTGTTTTGGATTCTGGTAGCTCTTCAAATGATGAATTAGATGAATCTTGTCATGTCGATGAGCGCGAAAAACATTGTTTGGTTTCCAAAAAGATAGATCCAATGGTATGGATTGATCTTTTGTTGAAAAGAGATGATGTAGCCTTTAATCAGTTTTTGCGTGAGCAAGGTTATGATTCTTTACGAGATGACTTTGGTAATACTCCAATGCATTTCATGTGTAAGCCTGAATATTATCTTGGCTATGTTCGGCGGTGCGCGTCTTCTCGTATCGACTGTGCGCATGTCTTTCATATGGCCTCTGAAAAAGTAGAGAGTGCGTTGGGCATATGCTTAGAGCATGGTGGTAGTTTACATGCTAAGAATGATTCTGGAGATACACCACTACATTTAGCTGTTAAAACTGCTTTTTTGCCGACAATAAAGTTGCTTGTTTTGTGGGATAAGGGGGGGGCAAATCTATTTGCCAAGAATGATGAGGGGATGACTCCTTTAATGCTTGCCATAAGAGCTGAAAATAATGTCGTAGTTTTTGAATTACTTCAGCTTGGTTCCTGTCCTGATGATATTCTGGAAATGGGGCTGCCCTCTTTAGAGTATTTCGCTGATGCCGTTGCAAAATTTGACCAAGATAGTTTAGTAGGGAGTGATTTCTTGGAACGATTGAGTGACAAAATCATACAAATACGCAGTAAACAAAAGCTGGACTGAAACAGGGGAGCCTGTTTCAGTGTATGTCTGATTAATTGACTTGCCTGTCAATCCATAAAAACGTTGCGCCTATTACAGCAGCGGGCATAACAATCAAATTGATGAACGGAATAATGGTGAATAAAGCCACGATGCCACCAAAGGCCAGCAGCTGTGTACGCTGACGGCTCTTAAGTTGTGTCAGCATGTCCTTGAAGCGAACCTGTTGGTTATCCGCCGGGTAATCCACATATTGAACCGCCATCATCCAGGCGGAAAATAGTGCCCAGAGAAAGGGTGCGGCCAGGTTGATCACAGGAATGAAAGTCAGTATTAGTAATCCCAGTGCCCGAGGCAGGTAATAAACGAGCTTCTGACCTTCCCGGGCGATACTGCGGGGAATAATGGCGACCAGATCTTTCCAGCCATTATCTTCTGGCAGCAGGTGGGGAGTGCGTTCACGTTGAATCTTTTCTGCCAGAAAACCATTGAAGGGAGCTGCAATAAAATTGGCCACCAGGGTAAAGGTGAAAAACACGACCAGGGCGATCGTGAGGGCAAACAACGGCCACAGCAGAATGTGCAGAAAGGACAGCCAGTCCGGCAGCCAGGCGACGGCCTGGTCAACCCATACGGAAAACTGTTGACCTGCCCACCAGATCAGCAGGCCAAACACCAGGATGTTGATGGCCAATGGAATGGCAATAAAGGGCAAAACCGCCGGTTCCTTCAGGCGCTTGAGGCCCTGAAGGAAGTAATCGAGTCCACCGACTGGCGACTGCAGGGGGTTGGGCATTGGGTTACCTGTCTATCAGCACAATTGAAAGGATTCACTGGTTCAGATATTCGCAGACCGTTATGATGTCTGCCACAGTTTTTCGCCGCACAATGGTAACGGAATTCGGAGCGATTGATGAGTGAAGTGAAACATGCCCGCCTGCTGATTCTGGGCTCTGGCCCTGCCGGTTATACCGCCGCCGTTTATGCCGCCCGGGCAAACCTGAATCCGGTCATGATCACCGGTATGCAGATGGGGGGACAGCTGACCACCACTACTGAGGTGGATAACTGGCCGGGTGACGTGGAAGGCCTGCAGGGCCCTGCCCTGATGGAGCGGATGAAAGCCCATGCCGAGCGGTTTGATACCGAGATCATCTTTGACCATATCCATACGGCTGACCTGAAGACGCGCCCTTTCCGTCTGGAAGGTGATAGTGGCGTCTATACCTGTGATGCACTGATCATCGCGACTGGTGCCAGTGCCCGTTACCTGGGGCTGGACAGTGAAGAAGCCTTCAAGGGGCGCGGAGTATCTGCCTGTGCGACCTGCGACGGGTTCTTCTATCGCAAGCAGCATGTCGCAGTTGTTGGCGGCGGTAATACCGCGGTAGAAGAGGCGCTTTATTTGTCCAATATCGCGGAAACGGTGACCGTGATTCACCGTCGTGATCAGTTCCGTTCAGAAAAAATCCTGCAGGATAAGCTCTACGATAAGGCGCAGAATGGCAACATCCGTCTGGTGCTGGATTCCGTGCTGGAGGACGTGCTCGGCGATGACGCCGGCGTGACCGGTGTTCGGGTGAAAAACGTCAAGACAGGTGAAATGTCTGATATCGATGTGATGGGTGTCTTTATCGCCATCGGCCATAGCCCGAATACCGAGATTTTTGCCGATCAGCTGGACATGAAAGACGGCTACATCAAGGTGCAGAGTGGTACTGAAGGGAATGCGACGCAAACCTCCATCCCCGGTGTATTTGCAGCGGGTGATGTGATGGATCATATCTACCGTCAGGCAATTACTTCTGCCGGTACCGGTTGCATGGCCGCACTGGATGCTGAGCGTTTTCTTGATACCGAACAGGAAAACCAGTAAGCCGCGTTGTTGATGATTTTGGCGCGGCGAATCTCAGTCGGATTTCGTTGCCAGCTGTGAGAGTGGCTGCTGGTAGCTGTCACTCAAGCCAAAAACTGCCACCACGGTCGCCAGGCTGCAGGCGGTCAGCACCCAGGCGGGGCTGTATAGCAATCCTGCCTGGCAAAGACTTTCCAGTAAGGCGGGCGTCAGTCCGCCAATCAACGCAAATGCCAGGTTATGGCAACAGGCAACCCCTGTTGTTCGCACTTCTGTGGGAAACAGTTCGACCAGCATGGTCTCATAGCAGCTCATGATCATGCCGAAAGGCACAGTGAGCAGTGCAATGATATAACTCCATTCCGGGGTGTTCAGAAGGATTGCCCATACGGGAAGCGCCGATACCGTCAGCAGTCCCAAGCCTGCGAATAGAATAGGGCGACGTCCGGTTTTATCGGACCAGTGGGCAAACATCACCGTATTCAAGCAAATCAATAAGAAAAGCATGGTGGTCAGGGTGAAGTCAGAGATTCCTGTGTTATGTAAATAATGATGGCTGTATCTCGGTATGAAGAGTAAGACAGCGACAATCGATGCTGGTACGGATGCAATCAGTAGCCCCCTGATCAAGTGGGCGGGAAATTGGGTAATGATGATTTTCAGCGGTAGTCCTGAAGGCGTATCTGCTGAGCAGGCCGCTTTAAAAATAGGCGTTTCACTGAATTTTCTGCGCCAGTAGTAACCCGCAATGCCCAGTATGCCACCGACAATAAAGGGTATACGCCATCCCCACTGGCTGATTTGAGCATCATTCAAAATGCTGTGCAGGAATACGCCGCTCAGGCTGCCTATCACATTGCCAAAAGTGACGCCGGCGATCACCAGCCCGGTAGCGCCGCCACGTCGGTTTGCGGGTGCATGTTCTGCCGTGTACACAATGGCGCCGGGCAGTTCGCCGCCGAGGGAGATGCCCTGTACCACCCGTAATGCCAGGAGAATGCAGGGGGCAAGAGGGCCAATCGCGTGGTAATCAGGTAATACGCCAATCCCCAGTGTTGCCAGGGACATTAGCGTGATGGAGCTCAGGAAAACGGTCCGCCGGCCGTGGCGGTCGCTGATATGGCCGAACAGGAGTCCGCCCAGAGGGCGGAGGATATAGCCCACGGCAAAGAGCAGCATTACCGGCAACACCCCGCTCCAGCCATGCTCCGAAGGAAAGAAGTTGGAAGCAATCTGGGGAGCGAAGAGGATAAACAGGGTAAAGTCGAAAAATTCCAGCGTACTGCCAGCGGCTGACAATAGCTTCAGGGTGCCCGGAGAGAGAGACAGCATACTGGCCATGTGAGAACGGTGACACCCTCATGGGAAAACGTTGGCGAAGCCAGTATGGTCAATCCTGTAGAATCTGCCAGTTCGGTCGCTGGCTATAAGGGTTGTGGTTAGGTTCTGTCACCGAACAGTATGGCCATTTCGTCGCTGATCTGTTTGCGCATATCCATCAGTTTGATGGCGGTATCCTTGAGTTGGATGTCTTCCTCGGTTTCCGGCACCCACTCGGGAATGCTCACCGGGTGACCGGATTCGTCGACGGCTACCATGATGAGAATGCAGTGGGTGGTCTGGCGACGATCACCGGATTTCGGGTCACAGGCCAGCACATTGATATCGATGTGCATGGAGCTGCGACCGGTGTAGATGACCCGGGCTTCCACCTCAACCAGGTTGCCGACATGGATCGGGGAAACAAACCGGATGCCGCCGACATACGCTGTGACGCAGTAACGTCCACTCCAGCCCGCGGCGCAGGCGTAACCGGCGAGGTCGATCCATTTCATCACGGCGCCGCCGTGGACCTTGCCGCCGAAGTTGACGTCAGCAGGTTCTGCCAGAAAGCGTAAGTTGAGTGTGCGTTGGTTGCCCATAGTGGTAATCCTGTCCCTGGTTTATTGAATCCGTTAATCAGTCGGCGCGAGAGCGAATCTTTTCCAGTACTTTTAACCAGCCGTCCTTGCCATAGGAGACGTCTTCCATTTTGAAGCGTACCAGTACCCGCAAGTCATCCCGCTCTTCTACGGTTTGGATATCGCTGGCGGCGTTGTCGAGGACGTGCTCATGACCTTCATTGTCCTTGTAGAGCGTGATCAGGTGGCCTTCACCATTCAGCTTGCCGTAGGCCAGTGAAAGCCGGTCCTCGCTTACGCCGCGTTCCTGCAGGATCTGGTATTTCAGCAGGGCGAAATCCTCGCAGTCTCCCGCCATGTTCTGTTTCATTTCTTCCGGTGTCTGCCAGTAGTCGGTTGTCTGGAACTGCCGGGAATCACGCACATAGTGGAAATTCTTGTTCACCATGTTATTGACCATAAAGACCTGGTCTGGGACGGGTTTTGCCGCCTGGCTTGCCTGCCCCGGCTTGCTGATCGCTGAGGGGGAGGATTCTGCAGGCGGTTCCTGATCTTTTCCCAGGTAGCGGGAAAACTCATCGGCATGCTTTCGCTCTACCGGCTTTTTATTTTTTGTTGATTCGGACTGGGTGTTCAGCAGGTTGCTCTGCGTTCCCTGTCCGGACGTCCTTTGTGTGCCAGACATACATCACAGCAATTCGTCAGGTCTATACCATCAAGTCTAGTTGTCAGGCGTTGGCAGTCGATAGGTTGGTTGCAGGGAGGCAGGTGTGTTTATGGCTAATCCTGATAAAACGGGGATCGTATTCAGTGAAAGGTTATATTGAGAGCGGGCAGGTACAGAGACCTGCCCGAAGGGGTATGAAATCAGGCGTTATTAACGGCTTTCTTGGTGTTATCAAGACCAAAGTTATCCGCCAGGGTGCCGGCTTCTTCCGGATCGCTCTTGAGGGCGTAATCCTTGGGGGCTTCAACCATTCCCTGTGACGATTTTTCGTCGCTCTTGCCTGAAAGCAGGCTGTTGCTGCCCAGCAGGGCGTCGTTCAGGCGCTGGCGGGTCAGCTCATCGGTGCACAGCTCATTGGCGCTGGCGGCCATATGCTCGTGTACATCGCGATAGCTTTCCGTCATGCGGTTGACCAGGTGCGCGGTGGTGCTGAAATGATCCGCGACTTTTTCCCTGTATTCGTTGAGTTCGGCCTCGGCCTTGTCCAGTTGCTTGCGCAGCTGGCTGCTCCCGGTGCGGGAACCACCCAGGAGGTGATTGATGACCATTCCCATCACCAGGCCGGTAAAGAAGGCCAGTCCACCCGTCATCCACAACAAGTTCGCTGTTTCCAAAATAAGCCTCTTTGATTCGTCAGTAGTTCCCGGCTGAGACTCTAACTTATAATCTTTTATCCCGGCTGTATAGAGCTGTGCGGTTACCATCTGTGGCAAATTGTTGCCACTATTGATGCAGGTCGGTAAAGTGTCGCGCCTGCGGGGCAAGGGCCCGGAAGCCTGCCGCAGGCCGTGCAGCAGTCAGAAGAAACATCAGCGCAGGGATTACCATGACATCCAGTGAGCGGACACCCATTGAGCGTTATCGTCTGGATCTCCAGCGGGAGGGGTTTGTCCACGACAAGGCCCAGGAAGACGCAGTACATCACCTTCAGCGGCTTTATGATGACCTGCTGGCTGCGGATGCGCGTCAGTCATCAGGCCTGAAGCGCCTTGTTTCAAAGCTACAGCGGCGTCAGCCTGAACCGTTACAGGGTTTGTATTTCTGGGGCGGTGTTGGTCGGGGCAAGACGTATCTGGTGGACACATTCTTCGACAGTCTGCCGTTTCCCGACAAAATGCGAACCCATTTCCACCGGTTCATGCGGCGGGTGCATGAAGAGCTGAAATCCCTGGATGGTGAAAAGAACCCCCTGGTGATAGTGGGGCAGCGGCTGGCGGCAGAAGCCAGAATCATCTGCTTTGATGAGTTTTTTGTTTCTGATATTACCGATGCCATGATCCTTGGTGGTCTTTTAGAACAGTTGTTCAAGAATGGTGTTACGCTGGTGGCAACCAGCAATATCGTTCCGAATGAGCTATATAAAGACGGTCTTCAGCGTGCCCGGTTCCTGCCGGCGATTGACCTGCTGAACCGGTATACCGAGGTCGTTAATGTCGACAGTGGCGTGGATTACCGTTTGCGGGTACTTGAGCAGGCGCAGATTTATCACCATCCACTGGATGAGGCGGCCAAGGACAGTCTGCATGACAGCTTCTGCAAGCTGGTGGCAGACAGCGCCCATATCCAGGAAGGGCGGGTGCTGGAGATTGAAGGGCGCCCGATCCGCACGATCCGAGTCTGTGATGATATTGGCTGGTTCACATTTGTTGCCCTCTGTGATGGCCCGCGGAGCCAGAATGACTATATTGAACTGGCCAGGGAATTCCACACCGTCTTGATTGAGCAGGTACCGCAGCTGAATGGCAGTATGGATGATCAGGCACGGCGCTTTATCAATCTGGTCGATGAGTTCTATGATCGGGGGGTAAACCTGATTATGTCAGGCGAGACGGCGCTGGAATCCCTGTACCGTGACGGACGACTGGAATTTGAGTTCAAACGGACCTTGAGCCGGTTGCAGGAAATGCAATCCCGTGAATACCTGGCCAGGCCCCATAATCCTTGACGCCTGGCAGGATGAATAACCATCAATACGTGCTGAAAACCAATTTATGACCGCTGACAGTCTCTCATTGAATCCGGAGCAACACAGTGCGCTGGCCGGCCTGTTCAAACAGTTGGGGGATGAAGGCCGACTGAAACTGGTGCTGGCCTGCATGGTGGAGCCACAGCCGGTCGCACGCCTATCGGAGCTGGCAGGTATGTCCCAGTCTCTTACCAGTCATCACCTCAAGGGGCTGCGCGATGCCCGTATCCTTAAGGCTTGCCGCCAGGGTAAGCAGGTGCTCTACACGCTCGATGATGACCATATTCGGTGTGTTCTTAATGACTTGATCCAACATGTCCGGGAATAATGGCCGACGGATCATTACCTGCTGGCAGTTGTTTCCGGTCAATGTGGAGGTTTAAACCGGTTGCCTTACCTAATAAATAAATTATAATTCATATGAATTATAATTTATTTATTGAGGGTGTAATGATGTCATGCTGCTCAAGCCGTCGTTGTAATGGACATGCTGAGACCATAGATGCCACGCAGACTGCCCCTGCGGTCAAAAGCTGTTGCCAGCAGGCATCGGAAGGTGTGGCAGCGTGCTGTGCTTCGGGAGCTGAGTCAGGAGGTACCAGTGCTCCTCGGGCAAACTGTGCGGAAGAGGATGAAGAGGGCGATAGTTCACCTTCCTGCCATACCTGGACGATCAGCGGTATTGATTGCCCCAGCTGTATCAGCAAAGTAGAAACTGCCCTCCATCGCCTGGATGGTTTGATTAAAGCACGCATTACCTTTGCCTCCCTGCGTCTTACTGTTGAATTTGACGCCTCCCGCCTGAACCTCTCCCAGATTGAAGCCACTGTGACCGGATTAGGGTATGGGCTATCCGGTGTCAGCAAACGTGCTGATTCCAAGGCTTCCATCACAGAACGACTACTGCAACATCGGCAGCTACTGGCTCTGACGGGACTGATGATTGCTGGAGGCATTAGCCGTCTTGTATTGCCTGAAATGGGAGCCTGGGCATTCTGGCCCGCAGTGCTCTGGGGCTTGTTTCCGATCATGAAGGGGGTGCTGCGGCAGGCAGGGCGCGGCAACTTTTTTGGTATGGAAACCCTGATGACGGTTGCTGTTATCGGCGCACTCGCATTGGGGGAAAGCTTTGAAGCCGCCATGGTGGTGTTTCTCTTCATGATCGGGGAGAAACTGGAGAGCTTGGCAGCTGACCGTGCACGCAGTGGTGTCAAGGCGTTGATGGCACTCACGCCGGATACGGCCATCCTGATCCGCGGTGATGAGCGCATTGAAGTCATGGCCGACAGCCTCAGGCCAGGGGATCTTATCGAGGTGCGCCCAGGCGATCGTTTGCCCGTGGACGCAGAGCTGCTCACCGAGGCGGGCAGTTTCGATGAGAGTGCGCTGACCGGTGAATCCCTGCCCGTTGAATATGTTGCCGGGAATCGGATCCTGGCCGGCAGCCTGGTCACGGATCGGCTGGTGCAACTGCGGGTTCAGTCCGAGCCGGGCGAGAATGCCATTGACCGTATTCTGACCCTGATTGAAGAGGCGGAAGCCCATAAGGCGCCGGTCGAGCGCTTTATTGACCGGTTCAGCCGCTGGTATACCCCGCTGATGATGGTCATAGCCGGTCTGGTGATCGTATTACCACCGCTGTTGGCGGGGCAGCCTTGGGATGTCTGGGTTTATCGAGGCCTTGCTCTCTTGCTGATAGCCTGCCCCTGTGCGCTGATTATTTCGACGCCCGCGGCCGTGACATCGGCGCTGGCGGCAGCGACCCGCAAAGGTATTCTGATCAAGGGCGGCGCAGCGCTTGAGCAATTGGCCAGTATTCGCCAGGTGGCGTTTGATAAAACCGGCACATTGACGCTGGGTAAACCTGAAGTCACAGCAATTGTCAGTTTCGGGTTGCCAGAAACCGAGTGGCTGTCCCTGGTGACGGCGGTGGAAAAAGGCACGAGCCATCCGTTGGCGCTGGCTATACTGGCGGAGGCTGAGCGTCGAGGTATCCATGTTGGGGTTGCTGATGAGATTACCGTTCTTGCCGGGCATGGCATTCATGGTGTTGTAAAAGGACAGAATATTCGAGTGGGTTCCCCGGCTGCCATGGCTGAGGTTGTGGCGTGTTTACCGGCTGTAGAGGCAGAGATTGTTCGTCTTGAAGAGCAGGGCAATACCGTCGTTTGTGCCTCAGTGGAGGGGGAGTTTGTTGGTCTGCTGGCGCTGAGCGATACGCTGCGCAGCGATAGCGGCGATGCGATTGAACGGCTGCGGGGTATTGGCGTCGGGAGTGTCATGCTGACAGGCGATAATCCCCGGGCCGCCAAGGCTATTGCGAATCAACTGGGGATGGATTTTCGTGCCGGACTGTTGCCGGAAGACAAAGTCAATGCGGTTCGTGCATTGCAGGCGTCCGCACCGGTAGCCATGGTTGGTGACGGTATCAATGATGCGCCGGCACTTCGAACCGCCGATATCGGGATTGCCATGGGGCAGGGCTCCGATGTTGCGCTTGAAACGGCGGATGCCGCACTGACCCATGATCGTGTGGGTGAGGTTGCTGATGTGATCAGTCTGTCACGTCATGCCATGGCCATTATCCGGCAAAATATTGCACTGGCGCTGGGGCTCAAGGCCATTTTCCTGGTGACCAGCCTTATGGGGGTAACCGGCTTGATGGTGGCGGTTCTGGCAGACAGTGGCGCCACGGCGCTGGTGACAGCCAATGCGTTGCGGTTGTTACCAAAGGGTAAAGACTGAGTCTGTACCTGCGTTGGATCTGCTTTCGGGAATGGGTGACAGGGAAGTTGTTTTTCTTGAATACCTGGGATCATCCTTGATGAAAAACGTCGTTTTTGCGGTCATCAGTAGCCTGCTGTTCAGTGTTACAGCTGTTGCTGACACCCCTGCGCTGCTGCGCTTTGATCAGCAGTCTATCGCAGAGTCTCAGTTGTCACCCTGGGTGCAGCAGTCGCTGTATGAAATCCGTCGTGAGGCCTGGGAGAGTGAACGGGCATTGCTTGAGCGGGGGGCTCTGGAGCTACATGTTCAGAAACAGGCCAAGGTACAAGGGAAGACCCCCGATGAAATACGATCGGCGCTGTTAACCATAAAACCGGTTTCTGACGGGGAGATTCAGGCATTTTATGAGAATTACCGCGATCATATTCAGGCGCCTTTGAATGAGGTGCGGGATGCCATCCGCGAGCAGCTGGAAAGTTTTCGTGAGCAGCAGCAACTGGCTGGCGTCATGGATAAACTCCGGCAGGAGAGTGAGCTGACGGTGCTGGTTCCGGAGCCGAAAGCCCCCGTCTTTGATTTGCCCATGGAAGGTTATCCGGTTAAGGGGAAGCCGGATGCCCCATTCACGCTGGTTGAATTCGCTGATTACCGGTGTCCCTACTGCAAGAAGGGCGCAGAGATGGTTAACCGTCTAATGGAGGCCTTTCCCGATAGCCTGAAAGTGTATTATGTGGATTTCCCCGTGGTGGATCCGGCCTCTGGCATATCAACCACTGTCATGCGGGGAGCCTGGTGTGCTGGGCAGCAGGATAAATACTGGGAGTATCACAAGCTCGCCTATGCACAACAGGGATCATTATCCAAAAAAACGCCTGGCACCCTTGCGGCAAAACTGGGTTTGAATACTCGGGTATTTGAAGCTTGTATGGCATCGAAAGAATCAGAGGGCTCTGTGGAAAAAGCAGCAGCCTTTGGTCGCCAATATGGCGTATCCAGCACACCGACGTTTTTCCTGAATGGAAAAAGGCTGTCGGGTGCGGATATTGAAAACCAGATTCGGGGCCTGCTTAGCCAGTCGAAATCCTCCTGAGCCGATTAATCCGGCTGACTGTAAATTGACTGCCCCGCCACCGGGATGCCCGCCGGAGCCCAGGTATTCCGACCCCGGGGGCAGACGGAGAGGCTGTCAAACAGGCACTGATTATCTTCAATGATGCGGATATGGCTGAAACGGTCGCTGCTGCAGTAATCCGGAAAGGCGGCACACAGCAGGCACTGGATCAGGTTTTTCAGGGATTGGTTGAGACCATCAAGAATCATGCTGCAGCGAATCAGGTCAATGTCTTCGGACTGGTCGGCCAGCTCAATGGCGGTCTGGCGCTGAATGGCGTCCATCTGCTGCCGTAAAAAGTGCAGCGCCAGAAGGGTTACCTGTTTCCGGTCTCCCGGCTGGCGGGTAACGGTGAATGCCCCGTGATAACTCAGGTCAGATAATTCCACGCCGTGCTGGATACTGGCTTCTGTCGCAGCACCATTGCCCGTGTTGTTTTTCTCCGTAATATGCGTGTGCAGTGCAATAATGGCGTCGGTGATGGGGGGAAGAACCAGTGTTTTGAGAAAGCCGTTCATCTGGGTGGCGTGCCACTGGCCGGTTTCATCCAGCGTGTCGAGTACCAGACGGCCGTCGCCCTGCCGGAGGTGCTGGATGTTCTGCATGAGTTGATCACGGAAGCCGTCACACAGCAGGTTCATGCCGTCATGGGTTGTTGCATCGGTTTGATTCAGGGCGTCCTTACTGTCCGACATGATGCGTTTCCTCCTGCCTTATGGTTGTGATTATGCGATGGTATCAGTATCTGTACATCAAAAAGTTAGGCGCGTTATTTCGCATCCATACTGGCGTCATTGTTTATATTGCTAATCATATCGGCATCGGCGGCGGGAATAATAAAACATTACTGTCAGGTGAACTGACAAAGCGCCGGTTCGACGGCTCCCGTCACTCTATCGGATCCCTTCGCGCTTGTCAGTGATGCTAACCGCCTGCTTGTCGTGACTGACACTTTTGAGCTGTCTGGACACATATTGCCAAACCTGCGGTATAGAGGGCTTGACAGCACCGATGGCAACACTTAGCCTCGCGACATGGCGCTGATTTGTATTTCGGCTTGCGGGCGCATTATAAATATCGCTAAAGAGAAAGGTTGACGACGGGATTCGTGAAAACCACTCTCTGGACAGAGTGGTTTTTTATGCCCTCACCGGCAGACAAGCCGGCACTTCATCTTCTCTTTTAGCGCCGCAGGACGAGCAGTATGCGGAGCTGAAATGATCGAACTCAGACAGATAACAAAACAGTTTGGTCAGGGCGCATCAGCGGTGCGAGCCCTTGACTCAATCTCCCTTCATGTACCGGAAGGCTGTATTTACGGTGTGGTCGGCTCCAGTGGTGCCGGAAAGAGTACCCTGATCCGTTGTGTGAACCTGCTGGAGCGTCCATCGTCAGGAAAGGTCATCGTCAGGGGTAAGGATCTGACCGCCATGGCCGAGAGTGACCTGCGCCGGGAGCGTCGGCATATCGGCATGATCTTCCAGCATTTTAACCTGCTTTCCAGCCGTACAGTCTTTGGCAATATTGCGTTACCGCTGGAATTGGCCGGTATGTCCAGTGCAGAAATCGAAACAATGGTGCTGCCACTGCTTGAGCTGACAGGCCTCAGTGACAAGCGCAACAGTTATCCATCCCAATTGAGCGGTGGCCAGAAACAGCGGGTGGCTATCGCCCGGGCACTGGCGAGCCGTCCCCGCGTATTGCTCTGTGATGAAGCAACCTCGGCGCTGGATCCGGCGACCACCGTGGCCATCCTCAACCTGCTGAAAGACATCAATCGTAAGCTGGGGCTCACGATCCTGATGATTACCCATGAAATGGACGTGGTGAAATCTATCTGCGATCGTGTAGCTATTCTCAGCCAGGGACAGCTGATCGAAGAAAATGATGTTGAGCAGTTCTTTTTGAGTCCGAAAACTGAGCTTGCCCGTGAGTTTGTGCGGACGGCTATTCATGAGAAACGGCCCAATGATCTTGAATCCGGCTTTCAAACGGAACCGGCGCCGGGCGCACGACCTGTTATTCGCATCACCTTTGTTGGTCGTACCGTGGGCCAGCCCCTGATCACCAAGGCGTCACGCCAGTTTGGGGTGGACATCAGCATCATGCAGGCGGATATCGAGACTGTAAACGGTAAAAGCATGGGTTTCCTCATGGTGGAACTGTTCGGTTCCGAGACGGCGGTTGATGAAGCGATTAAATATCTCCGAAGCCAGGAGGTTAGCGTGGAGGTGGTAGGTTATGTCCATTAATGCCTGGTGGATGCTCGGGGAGGCGCTCTGGGAAACGGTCTACATGGTGGCCGTGGCCGGTGCTCTCAGCTTTGTGTTTGGGATTCCGCTTGGCGTGCTGCTCCATGTAAGCCGGCCCGGAAAAATCATGGAAAGCCGACTGTTAAACCAGTTGTTGGGTGGTGTGGTAAATGCGGGACGGTCCATCCCTTTCATAATCCTGATGGTTGCGATTGTGCCTTTCACCCGTTTGCTGGTGGGGACTTCCATTGGCACCAGCGCCGCCATTGTGCCGCTGACGATTGCGGCGATTCCCTTTGTTGCGCGAATCGTGGAAGGTGCGCTGAATGAAGTACCGGCCGGATTAGTTGAAGCCGCCCAGAGTATGGGGGCGTCACCCATGCAGATTATCAGCCGTGTCTTGTTGCCCGAGGCGCTACCCGGGCTGATCCATGGCATGACACTGACCCTGGTGACTCTGGTGGGGTATTCCGCCATGGCGGGCGCTATTGGCGGTGGTGGTCTGGGCGATCTCGGGATTCGTTATGGTTATCAGCGGTTTGACGGCGTCATCATGCTGGCGACCGTGGTGGTATTGATCGTACTGGTTCAATTGATCCAGTGGGCAGGTGAAAGCCTGCAGGCCCGGTTTGAACACAAACAGGCCTGATTGATTCCGGCAATGCATTATTGCGTGCCGGATTATGTATAACAACGTGCGATGGCGCACGGTATAAAACACTGTAGTCAGGAGGCGTTCGATGGTACCTGTAGTGAAATCGGTCAGTAAGTGGTTGGCAGCAGCCGTTGTCTGTACGGGGTTGGTCCTGGCAGGTTGCAGCAGTGAGAGTGGTGATGCTGCACTGAAAGTGGGCGTGATCGCGGGTCCTGAGGCCGACCTGATGCGCACGGCCGCAGACCTGGCCAAGCAGACTTACAACCTGGACGTAGAACTGGTGGAATTCCAGGATTACGTTGCGCCGAACATTGCCCTGTCCGATGGCAGCATTGATATCAATGCTTTCCAGCACAAACCCTATCTGGATCGTATGGTCAATGACCGAGGCTTCAAGCTGGAAGTTGTGGGCAATACCTTCGTGTATCCCATTGGTGGTTATTCCCGGACGTTAACCAGTCTGGAAGACCTGCCTAATGGCTCCAAGGTGGCGATTCCCAATGATCCCAGTAATGAAGGCCGTACCCTGCTCCTGATGCACAAAGCGGGCCTGGTGACCCTCAAGGATCCTTCTAACCTGGAAGCAACACCGGTTGATATCATCGACAATCCCCACGACCTGAGCTTCATTGAGCTGGATGCTGCCCAGCTGCCCCGTTCACTGGATGATGTTGACCTGGCATTCATCAATTCCACCTATTCTGTCGCGTCCGGCCTGCTGCCGACCCGGGATTCACTGCTGATGGAAGATAAGGACTCGCCTTATGTCAATATCATCGTTTCCCGTCAGGATAACAGTCAGGACCCGCGTATCGCACAGCTGGTGGCTTCTTTCCAGTCTGAAGCGGTAGAACAGAAGGCTGAGGAATTGTTCAAAGGTGGCGCCGTGCAGGGCTGGCGCTGAGCGTTGAGATAGATGAAAAGCCCTGTTCCGTTTAGGCGCAGGGCTTTTTTTATGGGTCAGTGATCAGACAGTGTTTTGGTGACCATTGACCGTATTGCCTGGCTGACGGCTATAAGGCCATCTTCATCGACATAAGGTCCATGTCCGGAGGGCAGAAAGCGGATGTCCACCCGTGAAGGATCAATGCCCGGGCGCGAAAGCACGTACTCAATGGCCCGAAAAGGGATCTGAAGGTCATAGAGTCCGGCCAGCGCCAGAACACGAAGTTGGCGCTGGGCCATCATGCTGGCGGTAATGTCGTCGATGGCGGCGTTCATGGTGTCACCGGTCAACTGCTGCCAGTCGCTGAGTATTTTCGGATTAAAACTGATATAAGGCTGCTCTTTTTCCGGTTTCAGCTCGCTATAGAGATACTCATTGAACAGAGGAATATAGGTCTGGTTGATCAGGATGATGGGATTGATGAGCGTGCGGGCACCAGTGTAGGTTTCAAACGGAATATGGAACCGGCTGTCTTTCAAGGCCGGGATGATCTGGGCATTGCGCAGGGTACTCTCGATAAAATCGGTCGGTGATGGGCAATAGCCATAGGTCTGGAAATCCTGCTCGGTCATGCCGGTATAGCGAACCAGTGTCTGGGACAGGCTTTCCGGATACTGATGCTGACCCTTGTACCCGTTGATCATGGCTGGCAGGTAAGTGTTGTTACTGAAGCTTTTCAGGGTATTCAGGAATCGGTCAAGGTTGATGTTTTGTTCAGCAGATTCTGCAGACAATCCATGGTAACGGGCGGTGACAGCATAGGATTGCAGGTTCCAGTTGCAACACAGGGCATCAACATTGTCGGTACAACTGTAGAACAGGTGAGGTGCCAGCAGAATCATTCCTGCTACTGGCAATCCCTGCTGAATCAATTCCCGTGTCACTTTGACGGCGCGGGCGGCGCCATAACTTTCCCCCAGAATAAAGCGAGGCTGACGCCAGAGATTGTAGCGTTTGACGTATTGGCTGATAGTGTCTGCCAGTACTTTGGCATCACGGTCACTGTTGAAGTAGTACTGCAGGTTGTCTTTGTCGGTTGATCCGGAATAGCCGGTGCCCGGTGGGTCTATCAGGACGATATCCATCAGATCCAGCAAACATTCCGGGTTATCTTCGATACTTGCCGCCAGGGGGTCACCGGTATCCGGGCTGTTCTGGAGGTTGATCCGTTTGGGTCCCAGCAAACCCATGTGAAGGGTCATGGCCGATGCACCGGGGCCACCACTCCAGGCGAACAGCGTGGCTCGTTGGGCTGGGTCGCTTAAGTCTGTGTTTTCAGGGATACGGTTATAACGCCAGACGTGAATATCCACGGCGGGTCGCATGCCTTGTGCTGCAATGGCGAATGATTCCAGAGTTACCTGGAAAGCGATCTCTTGCCCGCCACAGCGTGTATAGCGCACGTAGACTTCTTTTTCTGGTGGCTTTTCTGTGTCTGCAATTGCTTCTGGTTGATAGCAACAAAATAACAGTATCAGGCTGGCTGCAGCCATTGCTGACAGATGCATCAAAAAAACCTCACGGGTTGTATGGAAACGAATGGGGTAAAGGGGCCTTTGTTGAGAAAGCCTGTGGCATGAGCACCGCAACAGCTTAGTTCAGCATGGGTGGTTTGCTCTTCAGTGAAAGATATTCGGGGAATATGCTGAATCCCTCTGTCCGGCAGGCAGGGATGCCGATATGATCCGGGGTGGAGACCACCTCTGACCATGCCGGCAGGGTCTGGCAGGAACAATAAACATAACTCATAAAATGGAAGTCATAAGTCGTTTATGAAAAAAAGCACGCTCGCATCCGACGGATTACTCATCCTGACCGCGGCCATCTGGGGACTGGCCTTTGTCGCCCAGCGTGTCGGGATGGATCATTTGGGACCCTATGCCTTCAATGCCATTCGCTTTTTTGTCGGCGCCTGTTCGCTGTTGCCGGTGATTGTCTGGCTGCGACGACGGGAGCCGGGTGGCAGCCTGATTATCAGCCGGTCATTGATACTGGGTGGGATTGCCATGGGGGGACTGCTGTTCATGGGCGCATCACTGCAGCAGGTGGGGCTGCTGTACACGACAGCGGGTAATGCAGGCTTCATAACCGGACTTTATATTGTGCTGGTGCCAGTGATTGGACTTTTGTGGGGACAGAAAACCGGCCTGAATACCTGGGTGGGTATGGTGCTGGCGATGGCCGGACTCTACCTGCTCACCATGCATGGTGATGTCACCCTGAACAAGGGGGATATGTTGATGTTGATCGGGGCGCTGTTCTGGGCGCTGCATGTGTTACTGATCGGTTGGCTGGCGCCCAGGCACAGTGGTTTGCTGCTGGCGGTGATTCAGTTTCTGACCTGCTCAGGACTGAGTCTGGCAGTCGCGTTGCCGACAGAAGCAATTACCATGAGTGGTGTTAAGGGGGCGTGGGCCGCTATTGCCTTTGCCGGCGTGATGTCGACCGGTGTCGCCTACACCCTGCAGATCATAGCCCAGAAGAATGCACCGGCGGCCCACGCATCCATCATCCTGAGTCTGGAAGCGGTTTTTGCGGTGTTGGGTGGCTGGTTGCTGCTGGATGAAACCGTGACACTGCAAACCCTGGCGGGTTGTGCTGTCATGCTCTCCGGTATGTTGCTGTCACAGATCAATATCCGTCTGCTGAGACGCTGGCTGGGCAAGACGCCAGCCGCATCGTCAGTGGGGTGATCAGTTAAAGTAGTTTTGCAGTTTTTCTGCGGAGAGTGACGGGCTGCCTTTGCCATTGGCATGGGCGGCCCGCATCAGGCGTGTGATGGTCTGGTTGGCCGGGGTGGCGACACCGATCTTTTCACCCAGGCGTATGACCGCGCCATTGATGTAATCCACTTCCGGTTCTCGGCCCCGCTGCAGGTCTTCCCACATGGAGGAGCGGGCATTGTCATCCATCTTCAACATGGCGCCGGCTACTTTGATGAATAACGGGTCGGGTAGCGTCAGAATCAGTGGTAGCAGGTTGGGGATCACTTTGCCCGTTTTGGCTGGTCGAATATTGGCCACACGTAACACGGTCAGTGTTTCACGGATGCATGTCGCCAGAACCCTGCGGTAAGCCTGCTGGGCGAGCTGCTGTCTCAATGGCAGGCCGGACAGTGCGTTAATGGCATTGTTCAGGTTGAGCAGTAATTTACCCCAGAGAATGCTGCTGATATCCCTGTGGGTTTCGGTCGTTAATCCGGCGCGCTCCAGCGCCTGCTGAAGCGGCAGTGTTTCGGGAGACTCCTGCAGTATGAGCGTGCCCTCTGTGCCTCGGTGAAATACGGTTTGTTCCATTCTCAGGATGTTGAAGGGCACCATGCCACCTGTCACCTTGTAGCCGGGGAGCAGGCGTCGCAGGATGGCCGTGTTTTCAATACCGTTTTGCAGGCTGATAACAGACGGGTAATGGCTGCAGTGATCCCGAATGGTGCGCCCCGCGGTTTCAGTATCTCGACTTTTGACGGTAACCAGAATCAGGTCAGCGTCCGATAAGATGGCAGGATCTGTGCTGAAGGTAATCTGTTCTGCAGGAATGAGGGTTTCATTGCCCTCCAGTTCTGTCAGTCGCAGGCCGGAAGTCTGAACCGCTATCTGCAGGTCAGGGCGGCCATAAAAAATGACCTCGTTGCCGGCAGCGAGCAGTTTGCCGCCGATGAAGCAGCCGATGGATCCGGCCCCAAATATCGCAATGCGTGACGTCATGTCGTGTTTCTCTGTCAGTCCGTTGTCCATTGCTGCGACGACCACAGCTTTCTGGAGGATGCGTTATTTTTGTCTATCGACATACAGGCGTCATTCAGCGTAGCAGGATTCTTCCTGCGGTGTCACCATCAGGATGACAGCGAATGCTATTGTGCAGACGACTCTTCCATGGGTGGAACCATCACGGTGACCGGCACGTCTTCAGCACTGGTAAAGGTCACAATAAGATCGCAGGGGATGGTGCTGATACAGCGGCCATTGTGGGGAATCTTTACTATTTCATAAATGGCTTCGCCGGTTTCATAGCGGTTTTTTCGGCCATTCTCCAGTATGACTTCCATCGTTCCGGCGAGCACATAGCCATAACCCGGGAAAGAGTGGTAATGCCAGCCAGTCTCTTTCCCTGAGGGTATTTGTATTCTGAGCGTTTTTACCTGCGGATGCTCGGTGAGAGGATACTGAATGGTTTTTCCATCATCCGTCACGCTTTGATCTTTGACGGTTTCAACCTGCAACCTGCCTCCATAGGGTTTGTCATCGGACGCGGCATAAACAACAGAGCTGCCAAGAACCATGAGTAGAGGGAGGAGGGGGCTAAGCATGATGGAAGTCCTTTGTGAGACACGCATGAATTCCATCAATCATAGACGCTGGTTCTGGCATCACGGTTGTTTAGTGCGTATTTTTAACAGTCAAGGACGATAGATAATGTAACCGGCAGACAGCGTCGGTTAACCCGGATAACCGGTTCAGGTGAGGCGGACAATGACACTGGCAATTTTTTCACAACTTGGCTCAGGGTATACGACGGACAAGACGTTTATGGCTGTCGCAGGTGATGGGGCAATGCCCGGTGATGGCGATCCGTTGATCGTATCCTCGCCGATTGATGGCAAAGACCTGACCCGGGGGAAGATGGCCAGTGAACAACAGGTCAACAGTGTCATCCTTCAGGCGCAGCATGCGTTTGAGCGGCTGCGAACCTTGCCTGCACCGGTGCGGGGTGAATTTGTCCGGCGCATTGGTGAGGTAGCCCGTGAACATAAAGAGGCACTGGCCGAAGTGATCAGCCTGGAAGCCGGAAAAATTACCCAGGAAGCCCTGGGTGAGGTACAGGAGTGGATTGATATCTGTGACTTTGCCACCGGTCTTTCCCGTCAGCTCTACGGGTTGACCATTGCCAGTGAACGACCGGGGCACCGGATGATGGAGCAGTGGCACCCGCTGGGGCCGTTGGCGGTCATTACCGCGTTCAACTTTCCCATGGCCGTCTGGGCCTGGAATGCGATGCTGGGGATTGTCTGTGGTAATTCAATTATCTGGAAACCCTCTGAGAAAACCCCCCTGTGTGCGTTAGCGGTTCAGGCTGTGGTCGACAAGGTGCTGGACGATATGCCGGAAATCCCGCGGTCGGTCTCTACGGTGGTGATTGGTGATCGCGACACCGGGAAGCAGCTCAGCGGAGATAGCCGGATTCCTCTGGTATCAGCCACGGGCTCGATTCCCATGGGGAAAAAGGTTGCACAGACCGTGGCTGCCAGGCTGGGTCGCTCGCTGCTGGAATTGGGAGGTAATAATGCGATGATTTTGGCTCCTTCGGCAGACCTTGACCTTGCATTGCGGGCAATTGTTTTCTCGGCGGTAGGCACTGCCGGGCAACGTTGCACGACACTGCGTCGGCTGATCTGCCATCGCTCGTTGGCTGACAAGGTCTGCCACCGGTTGGTCAAAGCTTACCAGACATTGCCGATTGGCAACCCAAGGGATGCCGGTACGCTGGTTGGCCCCCTCATAGACCAGCAGTCCTTTAATGCCATGCAACTGGCGTTGGGAGAAGCCCTGAGAGAAGGCGGACAGGTATTGTTTGGTGGCGACCAGGTTTTACATGATGTGCCTGCCGGTGGATTTTATGTGCGTCCTGCCATTGTGAAGATCCGGCATAATGCGGACATTGTCCACCATGAAACCTTCGCGCCGATTCTGTATGTCATGGAATATGACGAAATGGACGAAGCCATTGCCATTCACAATGAGGTGCCTCAAGGGCTTTCCTCCGCCATATTCACGGAAAACATGCGGGAAGCAGAACGGTTTCTGTCGCCTGCAGGCTCTGATTGTGGCATCGCCAATGTGAACATTGGCACGTCCGGGGCAGAAATTGGCGGTGCGTTTGGTGGTGAGAAAGAAACCGGTGGAGGCCGGGAATCCGGCAGTGATGCCTGGAAAAACTATATGCGTCGTGCCACTAACACGATCAACTACGGCGGCGAATTGCCACTTGCCCAGGGTATTGAGTTTGGTTGATTGAGGCGGGGCTTGCTCTTAGGGCGCATCTAGCTCCCTAAGAGCGATAAGCATCACAATGTGTTTTTATAGATCCTGCCGTCTTTCATGATCACGTTCAGATAACGTTCAGGCTGTTGCAGGATGTTGATATCTTCCAGTGGATTACCATCCAGTATTAATAAGTCTGCACGATAACCTTCTGCGAGGGTGCCTATCTCATTGGATAGGTTGAATAGTTCAGCCGCCTTTATGGTTGCAGACTGTATTAACTCGGTGTTGGGGATGATCTCCCGGCGAATGGTGAACTCCTGCAGTTGGGACTTGTGCATGCTTCCCAGTAAATCTGTTCCAAATACAATATTTGCATTGGCCTGCCAGGCAGCTTCCAATGCCTGAATCCCTGCATCCAGTACGCTGTATACTTTCTTCTGCAGCGCTGCAGGCATACCCGCTTCCACACCTTCACGAGCCAGCCGGTCATAAGTTGACAGGGTTGGTACCAGATAAGCCTGTTTTTGTTTGAGTAATTCAATTCCTTTCTGCGCGATCAGGTTGCCATGCTCAATGGAGCGTACGCCGCACGTCAGTGCCCGCATGATTGCACGGTTGGTATAGGCATGGGCCATCACGTAGCGGTTGGCCGCTTCTGCTTCCTCAACGGCCGCCTGTATTTCATCCTCGGCAAACTGTGTACTGGTGATCCGGTCAGTTGGGGACGCGACGCCACCGGAGACCATCAGTTTGATCTGGTGGGCACCTTTACGGATTTCATCACGACAGGCGCGTCGAACCTCCGCGACACCATCACAGACTTTCCCTAACCCCGAACAACAAAAACAGTGGTCGGTGTGATCATCCCCCGGGAGACGCATGTCACCGTGTCCGCCTGTTTGTGATATGGCATGTCCGCAAAAGAGCAGGCGGGGGCCGATAATCAGGCCTTCCTCGATGGCCTGTGCATAGCCAAAATCAGCACCTCCGGCATCCCGCACCGTGGTAAAACCGCGCATCAACATACCTTTCAGAATCTCTGCAGTATGAGCGGCCACATAGGAAGGTGGCCAGTGGCGCAAGGCGACAAAGTCGGGTGTCGCAGCAGTGATGTGGACATGGGCGTCACACAGGCCGGGCATGGCAACACGTCCTGCGGCATCCAGGGTGATATCTGCGGGTGGTTCGTCTGGAATCCCGTCACAAACCGTTTTTATGTGACAACCGTGAATACTCAGGCATTGTTTTGGCTGCAGGTGACCACTGGCTGCATCTAGGATATGGGCGTTGATGATATGAGTAGTCGTCACATGCATGCTCCGATAGTTTCGGGTTTTCCGGGGAATCAGGCGTTTGCAGAATAGTTCATGTGATCAATGATCGTGGTTGGTATCCCTTTATGACCGACAGAATGTGCATTGAGGTCATGGTGTCACGGCTGTCGCATGGAATAATACGCAGCGTAAGAACAATAAGAATCACGAGAGTCTTGTATGGATTTTGATATCAACCTTCTCTTGTTGCTGCTGACACCACTTTATCTGGTGACGATTGGTGCAGAGTTCTTTTATCTCCGTAAACACCGGGCTCGCTTTCCTGAAAGTGCAATCTATTCACTGGCAGATACGGTATCCAACGCCATGCTGGCAGGTATGTATCAGCTGGTGGAGGCGCTCACCGGCGTGATGGTCATAGCGGTCTATTATTGGTTGTTTGATTTCCGCCTGTTCGATATGCCGGTGACTGCCTGGTCAATTACGCTGCTGTTTTTGTTACAGGATTTCTTTTATTACTGGTTTCATCGTGCCTGTCACAATATTCGCTGGATGTGGGCTGCCCATGTGGTCCACCATTCATCTGAGAAGATGAATTTCTCCACGGCGTTTCGTCAGAGCCTGATGTATCCGGTCGCTGGCATGTGGGTGTTCTGGACGCCGATGGTCATGTTGGGATTTCCGCCGGAAACGGTGATCGCCGTTGTTTTGATGAACCTGTTTTACCAGTTCTTTATCCATACCCAGGTCATCCCGAAACTGGGCTGGTTTGAGTGGGTTTTTAATACACCGGCCCATCATCGTCTGCATCATGCTCGTAATCCGTCGTATATCGACCGGAATTTCGGCGGCATCCTTATTATCTGGGATCGGCTGTTCGGAACCTTTGTCGATGAAAAGCAAGATGAGGCCTGTGAGTATGGCATTACCCGTCAAATCCATTCTCATAACCCCATCACACTGTCGTTTCATGAATGGCGCGATATGCTGCGCGATGCTCTTGCTCCGGGAAAGCGAATGAGCCAGCGCTTAAGGCATCTTTTTGGTTATCCGGACTGGCAGGCGGATGAATCATCGCCTGAATCATCCCATGCATCGCCACTGGAGAAGGTGGAACCAAGGCTTTAAATCGGTGCGTTGATTGTGCCATTATGAATTCCCTGTGCAGAAACGATGCTGCACTCAGGCTTTAATCATGGGCAGTTTTCCCGATCCGCCACCACGGGGGGATCTGGTGCAAAACTTGCTCATGAACTCCCTCGGATGACCGTGGGGAGTGCCGGCGGTTATAACAACAATAAAGAAAGCAGGGAATTATCATGAGCAAGACTCTTCTCAAGCAAAGCCTTCTGTCTGTTGCCGTAGCCGGCGCCATGGGGATGGCCAGTGTGGCTCAGGCGGATGTGGTGATAGGTGTGGCCGGTCCTCATACTGGTGCCTACGCCGCTTTTGGTGAACAGCTCTGGAAAGGGGCGGAACAGGCCGCCAAGGATATCAATGCGAAAGGGGGCATTAACGGCGAACCCATTAAACTGGTAAAAGCCGACGATGCCTGTGAGCCTAAGCAGGCGGTCTCTGTCGCCAACCGACTGGTGGATTCTGATGGTGCAGATTTTGTCATTGGCCACTTCTGCTCATCGTCCAGTATTCCCGCTTCCAAGATCTACGATGAAGCCGGTATCCTGATGATCACGCCTGCGTCTACCAACCCGAAACTGACCGAACAGGATTTTGACCAGGTCTTCCGTATCTGTGGCAGGGATGACCAGCAGGGAACGGTTGCCGCTGAGCACATTGTCAACGAACTGGGTGCGACCAAAGTTGCCGTATTGCACGACAAGGACACCTATGGCCAAGGGCTGGCGGATGCCATGAAAGCCCATATGAACAAACTGGGTGTGAAGGAAGTGCTCTATGAAGGTCTGACACGTGGTGAGAAAGACTTCAATGCCCTGGTGACGAAGATCCGTTCCAGTAAGGCAGAAGTCGTTTATTTTGGAGGTTTGCACTCGGAGGCAGGTCCGCTCGTGCGTCAGATGCGTGAGCAGGGTGTGGAAGCCGAGTTTATCTCCGGTGACGGCATTGTTTCAGAAGACTTCCTGAAAGCTGCCGGCGGTGCGACTTTTGTTAATGGCGTACTCATGACCTTCGGTGCCGATCCCCGTCAGATCCCTGATGGCAAGGACGTCGTCAACACCTTCCAGAAAACCGGCTATGAACCTGAAGGTTACACGCTCTATTCCTATGCAGCGATGCAAGCCATTGTCGCTGGCGCAACGGCTGTTGAAAGTACGGATGGTGCCATGGTTGCAGCCTGGCTGAAGGACAACACCGTCTCTACCGTGCTTGGCAAGAAATCCTTTGACGACAAGGGTGACCTGGAAGTATCCGACTACGTCATGTACCAGTGGGGTAATGACGGTTCTTACGGTCAGCTCTGATCCTGTACAGGGCTTCGGGTAATCCCCGGAGCCCTGCAGTTGTACGACCGGGTGAGACGACCCGTCTATCCGGTAATAACAATAATTCAAGTCGTAACCGGGTAACGTATGGATCCCTCAATTATTCTTCAGCAGCTGGTTAACGGACTCACCCTGGGTTCCGTGTACGGGCTGATCGCCATCGGCTATACGATGGTGTACGGCATTATCGGCATGATCAATTTTGCCCATGGTGATGTCTACATGGTCTCGGCGTACCTGACTGCCATCATCATTGCCATCCTGGCTTTCTTCGGAATTGAATCTTTTCCCATTATTTTGCTGGCGACGCTGGCGTTTACCATTGTCATCAACGGCGTCTATGGCTGGACCATTGAGCGGGTCGCCTATCGACCGTTGCGGAGCTCTACACGACTGGCACCGTTAATCTCGGCGATCGGCATGTCGCTGGTGCTACAGAATTATGTGCAGATTAGCCAAGGCGCGAGGAACCAGGGAGTGCCGGTGCTGCTGGAAGGCAGTATTCGTATCAATATGGGTGATGGTTTTGTCCAGATGTCGTATATCCAGATGCTGATTGTTATCGCGGCACTGCTGGGGATGGGACTGCTGACCTGGTTAATTCATCGCACCAGCTTGGGCCGTAAGTGCCGGGCGACCCAGCAGGATCGCAAGATGGCCTCCATCCTGGGTATTGATACCGATAAGGTGATCTCTACCGTCTTTGTTATCGGCGCATCCATGGCGGCGCTGGCCGGTGTATTGGTCACCATGAATTATGGAACCTTCGACTTCTATGTCGGTTTTATCACTGGCATTAAGGCATTCACGGCAGCGGTTCTCGGCGGAATAGGCTCTTTGCCGGGGGCCATGTTGGGCGGCATTATTCTTGGCCTGTCGGAATCTCTCTTTTCGGGCATGATCAATACGGATTACAAGGACGTTTTTGCATTCAGTCTTCTTGTGCTGATCATGATCTTCAAGCCGAGTGGTCTCCTGGGTAAGCCGGAAGTGGAGAAAGTCTGATGCAGTCTAATCCACAAAGATCTACCGCGTCTGCTTCCTTTGACTGGAAGCGAAGTCTGATTGATACCTCGGCTGCAGCGCTGCTGTCGTTGGTGATTTTCGGTCCCATGATCGGCTTCCTGCTGCATGGTTATGACTTCAAGTTACGCATGGAAACCCTGTTTGTTGTCGTCGGTGTGATTGCCGTCGGACGATTGGCGATGTCGCTGTTTGTCCAGACGGCAGCAGGTCAATCATTGCTGCAGCGCTTTGGTGATCGAAAAACCGGTGTCTATGTCAAACCTGTCGGTGAGAAGAGTAATCTCCGCTATAT
This sequence comes from Kistimonas scapharcae, assembly GCF_039540975.1. Taxonomy (NCBI): domain Bacteria; kingdom Pseudomonadati; phylum Pseudomonadota; class Gammaproteobacteria; order Oceanospirillales; family Endozoicomonadaceae; genus Kistimonas; species Kistimonas scapharcae. Next base: position 11,914 of record NZ_BAABFL010000007.1, on the reverse strand, counting down.
CATTCCACTGTTGTTTATTGCCGGTTTGATCTTTCCTTTTGTAGCAACCAAATACTGGCTCACTGTAGTCATTCTTGGCTTGATTTATGTACTTCTGGGGCTGGGACTTAACATTGTTGTTGGGCTGGCGGGTTTGCTGGATCTCGGGTTTGTGGCGTTTTATGCCATTGGCGCTTATGGCTTGGCGCTGGGCTATGAATACCTTGGGTTAGGGTTCTGGGCCATGTTGCCCCTGGCGGCATTAATGGCAGCGGTGTTCGGGGCGTTACTGGGTTTTCCGGTTCTGCGCATGCACGGGGATTACCTGGCGATTGTCACCCTTGGTTTCGGTGAAATTATCCGGCTGGTGTTGAATAACTGGACGGCCTTTACCGGTGGTCCCAATGGTATGTCAGCCCCTGCGCCGACGTTGTTTGGGTTGGAGTTCAAGCGCCGTGTCAAGGAGGGAACACCGTTCCATGAGTTCTTTGGTCTGGAATACAGCTCAAACTATAAGTTTATTTTTATCTTCCTTGTGCTGCTGGCTCTTGTTTGGGTTGTGTTGCATATCAATAAACGACTGACTCGCATGCCTTTGGGGCGTGCCTGGGAAGCACTGCGTGAAGATGAAATTGCCTGTCGGTCACTGGGGATAAACCATGTGGTGGTCAAGCTGTCAGCGTTCATGACAGGGGCGGCCATTGGCGGGATTGCCGGTGTTTTCTTTGCTACCTACCAGGGGTTTGTAAATCCTTCGTCGTTTACCTTCTTTGAATCCGCCCTGATTCTGGCGATTGTCGTGTTGGGCGGACTGGGATCTACCCGTGGCGTTGTCGTTGCGGCATTTGTATTAACCATCCTGCCGGAGGTGTTGCGGGATTTCGCCGAATTCCGGGTGTTAATGTTCGGTGCATTAATGGTCTTGATGATGATCTGGCGGCCCCGGGGGCTAGTGCGGTTAAGTCGTGAATCACATTCGCGGCCAAAAGGAGAATCATCAACCGGCATGTCGCCTGCCATGGGAGGTGCACAATGAGCACGGATATTCTCAAGGTTGATCAGCTATCGATGCGTTTTGGCGGGATAAAGGCGCTAAGCGATGTGTCTTTCAGCGTTAGGCGAGGTAGCATCACGGCACTGATTGGACCCAATGGCGCGGGTAAAACCACGGTATTTAATTGCCTGACCGGTTTTTATAAGGCAACAGAAGGTCGCATTGTCCTTCATGCCAAAGGTCGCGAAACGGATATTGGTCAAGTACTGGGAGAGGCATTTCAACCTAGGGATTTTCTGAATCCGGTTCAGTTCGTTTCACGCCTCTATTTCAAAATGTTTGGTGGTTCGCACCAGGTCAACCGGGCGGGTATGGCTCGCACATTCCAGAATATCCGTCTGTTTAAGGAGATGACGGTGTTGGAAAACCTGCTGGTAGCGATGCATATGCAAATGAACCGCAACATGATGTCCGGCCTTTTGAATACCCCGGGTTTTCAGCAATCGGAAACCAACGGGCTGGAAAAAGCCTGGTACTGGCTGGATGTGGTCAACCTTGCTGAGCATGCCAACCGGCTGGCCGGGGAATTGCCCTATGGCCAGCAGCGGCGGCTGGAGATCGCCCGGGCCATGTGCACAGGACCGGATCTGGTTTGCCTGGATGAACCGGCAGCGGGCCTGAACCCCAACGAAACCGTGGAGCTGAGCGCCATGATTCGCCAGCTGCGGGATGATTTCGGGGTGACGGTTTTACTGATTGAACATGATATGGGCATGGTCATGAATATTTCCGACCATATTGTGGTGCTGGATCATGGTGAGGTGATAGCCAGCGGTAAACCCGCGGCGATCCGGGACGATCCCCATGTGATTGGTGCCTACCTCGGCACTGATGAGGAAGATATGCTGGAAGCGGCCGTTTAAGGAGAGAATGATGAGTACAACCCCAGCACTGCTTGATATCCGCAATGTGGATACGTTTTACGGTCCGATACAGGCACTTCGGAATGTTTCACTGACGGTGCAGGAAGGCGAGATTGTCAGTTTGATTGGGGCCAATGGCGCTGGGAAATCAACCCTTTTGATGACGCTGTTTGGCCAGCCCAAGGCATCATCTGGGCAAATCCTGTTTGCCGGGGAAGATCTTCGCGAGGTGAACACGCCGGACATCGCCAGCAAGGGCATTGCCCTGGTGCCGGAAGGACGTCATGTTTTTCCCCATATGACGGTGGAAGAGAATCTGATGATGGGCACCGTTGCCATCGGGACGGAGCACGCCGAGGAAGACATGGCGCGGATGTATGAGCTGTTTCCAAGGTTACGGGAACGCTCTGGACAACGGGCCTCGACGCTCTCCGGCGGTGAACAGCAGATGCTGGCAATTGCCCGGGGGTTAATGAGTCGGCCCCGCCTGCTGTTGCTGGATGAACCCAGCCTTGGGCTGGCGCCCATCATCGTCAAGCAGATCTTCAAAATCCTTCGTGAGGTGGCACGGCAGGGGATGACGATATTTCTGGTGGAACAGAATGCCAATCATGCGTTGAAGCTGGCAGATCGTGGTTATGTGATGGTCAATGGCGTGATTCGGATGACGGGAACCGGCGATGACCTGTTAACTAACAGTGAAGTCAGGGAGGCTTACCTTGGAGGGCATCAGGCCGCATAGGATTGCGTAAGTTAAGTTCGTTAAGAGTATCACTTGATAAAGATCTATTAAGTGATGCTCATTTTTTGTGGGTAAGTAAACATGTTGATTGGCAGTTGTTCACATCTTTTATACAAGCTTTCCGGATTGTCCTTGAGATGAAGAGTGCAAAAGTATTCTTGCTACTGACATTTTGAAAGCGCTATTGGTCGACGTCGTAGCCTGCTAATCAACTGCTACAAAAGATTACAGCGGCAGAGGTTGCAGGGTCTTGGTAGTTATCAAGGTTTTTGTGCAATTTTACTGACATAAAACGTTAGTGGTGTTTGTGATATGAACTTTTTTGTTTTGTAGAGAACTAAATATTAAATCATAAGGAGTGACGCCCTATAGATTATTTTAATTAGTAGTTTTGGAGTTTGATATGGCCTGTTGTATTCCTTGTTGTATTCCTTGCTGTATTCCTTGTGGCTCAAATGGTGATGCTGCTGGAGAGCCTTCATTCTGTGGTAAGGTCGTTACCTTTATTTCTGGTACGCTATGCTTTCCACTAGTGTCTGCAAGGTTTGCACACTTCGAATATAACTCACAAAGAGATGAAGATGTTAGCATGACAGTTTCTATATTGTGTGCTGTAAGATCATTATTGGTACCGGTTCCTGTTATAGGCGCACTTGTTTTTGGTGTGTGTCGCATCGTTCATCATATTAACCCTGATTGGAAAATAGGAATAGAAGGGTTTGGTTTGTGTCAGGATGTCTTGGTGTGTGTACCATTTTTGGGGTCGGGATTTATAGCTGTTAAATTGTTAGGTGCCAGTTAAACCTATAAATGATGTTGTTTTATTTGTGAATAATACATCTATACTTGCCTCTTACTGCTAGTTAAATTGGCCTTTTTTCGCATGTCCAATAAAGCTGTAATTGATAAATACCGTGGAAACGGTTTCGTTTCAGGCAGTAAGTACATTCGATGCCCTTCCGGTGTGGAAAGATTTGGTTTGCAGCCGGTGCCTGTTCAATTAAGGCAGGGGGGGATCTGGCCCTTATTCAATATCTTTTCCAACCTGTTTATTAATCCGGGAACGCTCATTACGTCCGGAATGATGATCATGGCAGGCTTGTCGTTCCAGGCAACCGTATTGCTTCAGATTTTCTCAGTGATGCTGGGGATGATTCCGTTCTTGCTCTTTGCCCGTGCCGGTGTTCGGTATGGTATTCCCGGACAAGTGTTATGCCGTGCAGTGTTTGGCGTTCGCGGGTCACAGTGGTTGACGTCGGTATTACGCCTGTTGTGCTCGATTTACTGGTTTGCATTCCAGACGGCAGCAGGGGCTCTCGCCATTGAGGCCATCCTGCGCAACTGCTTTCAGCTGTTTCTACCACTTTGGGTGATTTCGCTAAATTTTGCTCTGTTCCAAGGTGTGGTAGCCATAGTGGGATATTCCTGGTTGAAAGGTGTCTCGCTGGTCTCTTTTCCTCTTAAGGTTCTGTGTTTTTCGGCGCTGCTTGTCTTTTTGTATCAACATGGTGGTGAGGAGGCCAGTATTAGTGTGGTGCTCGAATGGCCGGGGTACCATTGGCATTGGCCCTTGATCGCAACCTGGTTGAACACCATTGTCAGCACCTGCTTTACCTGTGTCACTGATGCCTCGGATTTTTCCCGTTATACCCGTTCAGAGAAGTCACTGTGGGTGGGTACGCTGAGTGGCTCGCTGGTGGGTATTATCATTGGTGCTCTGTTTGGCGCCTATGCGGTGGTGGCTGGTGGGGCAGTCAGTATCAACCCCTTTGAAACGATTACACGGCTTCAGCCTGGTGGCCTTGTTATTCTATTGATCATGCTGGTTATTTTTCTGGATAACTGGACGATCAATGTTATCAATTTGTATACCGGTGGACTGTCACTTTGCAATAGCGTGGAATGGCTGGGGCGTTTTTGGGCGACGGTTATCGTTGTGCTGGCGGCATCCGTGCTGGCCTGTTTCCCGTTTCTGATTAATCAATATTCAGAAGTGATGGGCAGTATTGGGGCCTTGTTTGCACCGATTAGCGGGGTGATGCTGGTTTGGTATTACTATGAATTTTCGAGATTGGACTTGGCGGCACTTTATCAGAAGAACGGAGCTTACTGGTATTGCAAGGGGTTCAACGTATTTGCCTGTTTGCTTGCACCCGTGGGATTGCTCTTTAGCTTTTGCTTGCCCGTAACGGTTTTGCCTGCGTTACTGATTATGTTTTTAACGAGTTTGATCTACTGGTTTTATGCGCGCCGTGAGCTTCATGGATATTCAGGCGAACAACGTTATTTGAATCGAAATTAAACGAATAGGAAACGGACTGAGAAGATGGGAAAAGATATGAAATAAATAANGCTCCACCCCGCACCGAAAAGATAAAACGCACATTGTGTTGGTAGCGGGGGCCAGATTTGAACTGACGACCTTCGGGTTATGAGCCCGACGAGCTACCAGGCTGCTCCACCCCGCACCGAAAAGATAAAACGCACATTGTGTTGGTAGCGGGGGCCAGATTTGAACTGACGACCTTCGGGTTATGAGCCCGACGAGCTACCAGGCTGCTCCACCCCGCACCGAAAAGATAAAACGCACATTGTGTTGGTAGCGGGGGCCAGATTTGAACTGACGACCTTCGGGTTATGAGCCCGACGAGCTACCAGGCTGCTCCACCCCGCACCGAAAAGACAATACGCACCCTCTATTGGTAGCGGGGGCCGGATTTGAACCGACGACCTTCGGGTTATGAGCCCGACGAGCTACCAGGCTGCTCCACCCCGCACCAGAGAGATGCCGAATTATAAGGAGCGAGACGTTAATGTCAATCCGTAACCAGAATATAAACGGGTGTGTTGGGGCTGTAAGTAAATGGTATGGGATTAGGGGCTGACGGACGCATTCATGGGGCTACGCATAAATACGTAAAAAAATAGTCTGCGTTATGCCATTACCGTCGTGCGGCTATTAAGGCATTGTAACCACGAGGGCAGAAGGCCTTCATGGTGAGCTGAAGAGGAGGAACAGGTCATGAAAAAGTTCTTTATGACATGGGAAGAAGTCCTTGGAGCCATTATCGTCACCTTGTTCATGCTGTTTATGGCCGCGGGTCTTCTGTTTTCTACAGCAGGCTTTCATCTGATTGTGGAATAAAGGGATTCGTCAGTGATAAGGGGTATCACGGCAGCAGACTCAAAAAGGGCTTCCGGAAGAAGCCCTGTTACCAGGATTAAGCTGCGGAAACACGGTTGTCGATCAGGTGGCTGACGACAGCGGGGTCAGCCAGGGTTGAGGTATCGCCCAGGTTGTCACATTCACCACTGGCAATTTTACGCAGAATCCGGCGCATGATTTTGCCTGAACGGGTTTTGGGCAGGCCGGGTGCGTGCTGGATAATGTCCGGTGTGGCAATGGGACCGATTTCCTTTCGAACCCACTGCTTCAGTTCTTTCTCCAGATCAACGCTGTATTCCACGCCCTGGTTGAGGGTGACATAGACATAGATGCCCTGACCCTTGATGTCATGGGGGTAGCCTACGACGGCTGCTTCGGCGACCTGCATGTGGGCGACCATGGCGCTTTCAATTTCAGCGGTTCCCATACGATGGCCTGAGACATTCAGTACATCATCGACCCGTCCGGTTATCCAGTAGTAACCATCCTCATCCCGTCGTACACCGTCGCCGGTGAAATACATGCCTTTGAATGTGGAGAAATAAGTCTGGACAAACCGTTCGTGATCTCCGAATACCGTACGCGCCTGTCCTGGCCAGCTGTCGATGATCACCAGGTTCCCTTCGGTGGCGCCATCCTGAAGATTGCCCTGACCATCGACCACGGCGGGTAAGACACCAAAGAACGGACGGGTGGCTGATCCTGGCTTGAGTGCTGTGGCGCCAGGCAGCGGAGTGATCATGATGCCGCCGGTTTCAGTCTGCCACCAGGTATCGACGATTGGGCATTGGCTGTTGCCAATGGTGTCGTGGTACCAGACCCATGCTTCCGGGTTAATGGGCTCACCGACGCTGCCCAGCAGCTTCAGGCTGGAGCGGTGTGTGTCATCAATGGCTGCTGTTCCCTGGGCCATCAGGGCACGAATGGCCGTCGGTGCTGTGTACAGGATGTTGACCTGGTACTTGTCGACAATCTGGCTGATACGGTTGGTGGTGGGGTAATTAGGCAGCCCTTCATGCATGACGATGGTGGCGCCATTGCACAATGGGCCATATACCACATAGGAGTGTCCGGTGACCCAGCCTATATCGGCGTTACACCAGTAGACGTCGCCGTCTTTGTAATCAAACACATACTGGTGGGTGAGTGAGGCGTACACCAGGTAACCACCGGTGGTGTGTACAACCCCCTTGGGTTTGCCGGTGGAACCGGAGGTGTACAGGATAAAGAGCGGGTCTTCTGCATTCATCTCCCGGGCATCACAGTGGGGGGAGGCCAGGTTTTCCAGGTCATGCCACCAGACATCGCGGTGATGGTGCCAGGCAATATCAGCGCCAGTACGGCGATAGACAATGACTTTCTCCAGTGATTTGATCTCAGGATGCGTCAGCGCCTCATCCACATTGGCTTTCAGGGGTACAGTCTTGCCGCCACGTACGGCTTCGTCTGCCGTGATCATGATCTTGGCGCCGCTGTCGATGATACGGCCCGCGACGGCTTCGGGGGAAAAACCGCCAAAGATCACCGAGTGAATGGCGCCTATCCGGGTGCAGGCGAGCATGGCGACTGCCGCCTCGATCACCATCGGCATATAGATGGCAACAACATCGCCCTGACGAACGCCCTGGGATTTCAGGGCATTGGCAACGCGACAGACCTTGTCGTGCAGCTCCGCGTAGGTGACCTGGCGTTGGTCGCCGGGCTCATCGCCTTCCCAGTAAATGGCAATCTGGTCACCTTTCTCTTCCAGGTGACGATCCAGGCAGTTGTGGGAGACATTGGTGGTACCATCATAGAACCACTTAATCTCGACATGATGGTCATCGAAGGAAACGTCTTTGACCTTACCAAAGGGTTTGAACCATTCAATGCGCTGTGCCTGTTCACGCCAGAACCCTTCCGGGTTAACCACAGACTGCTGGTACATCTCCCTGTATTTTTCGTCGTCGGCCCAGGCGCTGGCGGCTACATCGGGGTTCACCGGGTAGGTACGGTATTCAGGCATATCCTTGGAGGACTCGTCAGCTACGTGTGCAGAAGTATAGTGAGTATTCACGGGCGGTCCTTTCTGTTGTTTATTTGTTTTTGTTGTCTGTTTTTTTCGCCACTGGCGTTGATAGTTCACCGATTCGTGGGAGATTTCAAGCTCAGGGCCAGATTGCATTTATCCTTCAAGACTCTCCATTAGACTTTGGTCGTAGGGTGGCTCAGGCACGTGGGTATCGTGTTTTCAACAGGTCACATTGTTAGATTTTTGTCTGTTTATTGTGAAAGAAGCCCGGTAAAACCGGGCTTCTGTTGAGTGGGTTGTTCCTGAGTTCTCAGTGTGCGGAAGCGCCTGATGCCCCAAGGCCTGTCTGGGAGCGAATATATTGCCCTTCAAAGCGCTCCTTTTCTTCTTCAGCAAGTTCTGAGGTATCAGTGACTGAGAAGAACCAGATACCCGTAAAGGCAACCAGCATGGAGAACAGTGCCGGATACTTGTAGGGGAATATCGGTTCAGCAAACCCAAGGATCTGTACCCAGACAATCGGACCAAGAATCACCAGTGCAACGGCGGTGAGCAGGCCCATCCAGCCACCGATTTTGGCGCCCCGGGTGGTCAGACCTTTCCAGTACATGGAGAGGAAGAGTACCGGGAAGTTGGCGCTGGCCGCGATCGCAAAGGCCAGGCCGACCATGAAGGCGATATTCTGTTTCTCAAATAGAATCCCGAGGCCGATAGCAACCAAGCCCAGAATAACAGTGGCAATCTTCGAGACCCGGATTTCACGGGTTTCACTGACCTTGCCCTTGGCGAAGACATTGGCGTACAGGTCATGACTGACCGCGGACGCCCCGGCCAGGGTCAGACCGGACACGACCGCAAGAATCGTGGCAAAGGCCACCGCGGAAATAAAGCCCAGGAAGACATCGCCACCGACGGCTTTCGCCAGATGCACAGCAGCCATATTGTTTCCACCCAGCAGGTTGCCTGCCGCGTCGCGGAATTCGGGATTGGTGTAAACCAGGACAATTGCGCCAAAGCCGATGATGAAGGTCAGAATATAGAAATAGCCAATAAAGCCTGTTGCATAAAAAACCGATCGACGGGCTTCCTTGGCATCACTGACGGTAAAGAAACGCATGAGGATATGGGGTAAACCGGCGGTACCGAACATCAGCGCAAGCCCCAGGGAAATCGCAGAAATGGGATCTGACACCAGGCCGCCGGGGCTCATGATGGCTTCGCCCTTCGGATGGGTTTCGACAGCTTTCTGGAACAGGGCGCCGAAATCGAAACCGACATAGTACATCACCATCACGGCCATGAAAGTCGCACCGGAGAGCAGCAGTACGGCCTTGATGATTTGTACCCATGTCGTTGCGATCATCCCGCCAAAAGTGACATAAAGCACCATCAGGATACCGACCAGAATGACAGCATATTCGTAAGGCAGGCCGAACAGCAGCTGTATCAGTTTGCCGGAGCCGACCATCTGCGCAATCAGGTAGAGAGCCACAACGGCCAGCGAACCACAGGCTGCGAGTGTGCGGATAGGCTTTTGGCCAAGCCGGTAGGTGGCAACATCCGCAAAGGTAAACCGGCCAAGGTTTCGGAGTCGTTCGGCCATCAGGAAAAGAATGATCGGCCAGCCGACCAGAAAGCCAATGGAGTAGATGAGCCCGTCAAAACCGGAGAGATAGACCAGACCGGAAATCCCGAGAAAGGAGGCGGCGGACATGTAGTCGCCAGCAATGGCCAAACCATTCTGGAAGCCGGTAATGTTGCCGCCAGCGGCATAATAGTCGGCGGCAGAACGGGTTCGGCGGCTGGCCCACCAGGTGATCGCCAGTGTTCCGGCAACAAACGCAAGGAACATCACAATTGCAGGTATGTTAAGTGCCTGCTGCTGAATATCGCCGACAATGCTGCCCGCCGCAAGAGCGACCGGCGCGGCAAGTGTCGTGCTTATCAGGCCGAGGGTGGACGACAGTATTCTCATTGTGCTGCCTCCTCAACAATAGACCGGTTAAGCTGATCAAATTCCTGGTTGGCCCGGTGAACATAGATGCCGGTGAGCACAAAGGCGCTGAGGATAATGAGGATGCCGGCCGGGATGCCGAGCGTGGTGATACTGCCTGTTACAACCGGTTGCCCGAGCAGTTCTGGTGCAAAGGCAATGACCAGAATAAAAGTGAAATACAGTGCCAGTATGGCAATCGACAGTGTCCAGGCTAACCGGTTTCGTCGCCGGACTAATTGCTGGAAGCGGGGATCCTGTGCAATCTTCTTATAGGTTTCATCATGCATGGGCATGTCCTTATTGTTGTTATAGGAGACCATGCCCACGCTAACGCGAAGTGATGTGCGACCATATCAGACTTTAGTCGTAGTGAGTCTCAGCCTGATGTCGTGTACTGCTTTTCAAGACGTGCCAACGCCTTTCCAGAGCCTTTCAGGCTGAAGTGTAAGGATGTGTTCGTGTCTTTGCTAAGTGGATACGTCACGGTGACGCGATTGCCGGTTTTCATGTCTGAGAGTAATTCCTGGCTTGGCGTCTGGCGTGAGATCAGGCTCATGGTATGGGCGCTGGCAGGCAGTGTCCATTGGCGCTCCTTATCAACACGTAGGCTGAAGGACGTTGTTATTTTTTTTCGCTGGTTTTGACCGGGCAAGTACATGGCTATGGCCAGCTGTGGATCATAGGTAGTACAGAAAAGTTCCAGGCTTTGGTGGGTGCTGAGTGTGTCAGAGCGGGCTATATGATGTTTCATATTGCCACTGCTGAATGTATCAAATACCCAGTCGGCCTGCGAAAAAGGGGAAATGGACAGAAGCATGAAGGTGAAAAGAGGAAGAAAGGCGTTGGTGTTTTGCATTATTCGTCATTCCTCTGTGGTGTTTGTGGTACAGATGGATTATGTCATATTCGCGCTAGCAGACAGAGTATGTTTTTGTGAGCAATTTCTTAGGTTAAAGCGTTACTTTATCCTTCCCCCATGGTTAAGTGGTAATAATAACGGCTTGGTAGTTTAGATTGGGCACGTTTTTTTGTCTTTTCCTTACTGGCCTGTAGTGGAGTGTTTTTCTTTTATCTATATTGCAGTTTTTTCTATTGGATCTTATGGAGGGGGTAGTCGCTTCTATTCATTCTTGGGATGAAGATGGCGTATTGTCGTTGTTTATTAAAGAGGTTGCTGAGAGGGAAGGGTTTTTAATGAACTTTACAGAAATTTAAGTGTCTAATTTACATCGGAGTTAGTAATAGTTAATCATATAGTTAGCAATCTGAAGTCGGGAAATGTCTAATGGATTATTCAGGTTCAATTTCAAGAAGTAGCAGCGAAGAAAGTCTTCCTTCTTTGCAAAGAGTTAATAATCCTAACCGGGATGGGAATTCGTGTTTTGGGCGTTTGGTGATAATTTGCACAGCCATAAGAAATTGGTTTTTACAGTTTTTCTGCTGCGATAGGAGCGAAGTTACAAGACTTGAGAGAAGAATATATGAATTGGAATTTGGTAATAGAAGTCTACGGCGTCAGATAGCTGATGTCAGCTTGGAAAAGGATCGTTGTATACAAGAAAAAAACAACATAGATAGATTAAGAGGGCTGGAGGCCCGGGAAAATAGAGATTTACATGATCGCTTGGGTCAAGAACAGGAATTCTACCAAAATGAACTCAGTAAATTGAATAACGAAAATGAAGCGCTGCGTCGTCAAATGAGAGCTCAAAGTTATGATAAAAGAGAAATAGAAAGATTAAATGTTGAATGTAAGAAAAATAAAGATATGCTTGATGCTCTTGGGCAAGATCTTGATAGATTAAAACTTCAAAAAGAAAGTATAAACGTAAGGCTAGAGCAAGAAAAGATGAACGTTCAAGAGCGTCAGCAAGAGCCCCCTGTGCCAGCATAGTTCTCGCCTCTTCTGAAATTTCCAACTTAAACAGGGGGTGGTCAGTGAGTAATCAATGACCCGCTATTCAGAAGAGTTCAAACAGTCCATCATTCAGAAAATGATGCCGCCCAACAGTAAGTACTCAAAACCGGTACATAAGGCGATTTCACGTTCTGCCGCCTAAGCTCATCCCCATGTTCCCATTACCGCCTGAAGATCAGTCGCCC
>NZ_BAABFL010000006.1:0-5922 GCF_039540975.1 Kistimonas scapharcae | reverse complement strand
ATCAACGCCTATGATTTCGAGGTCGCTGGCAAGGTCTATACCCGACAGCGCATCGAGGGCGACACCACCACACTGACGGAAACCTACCAGGGCAATACCATGTCAGTGGTGGCCCAAGAGAACGCTCTGTCTCATCTGCCCGAAACCGAAAGTGTCACCGTGCCGGATTTGGTTATCCGTCTATTGCCCAATACGTCAGAACCTTTGGTGCCGGGCTCCGTGATGTTTGAGTTTGGCGGGGCGTTCTATCAGGACCGGGATGGCACCATTATCCGGAATCTCTCCACCGCCACCAATGCGGGCACCATCGTCGGCAGCATTGATTATACCGGCGCACAGGTGACCCTCAGCCAATGGCCGGATGGTGCCAGTCCTGTAGTCAATCTGGTGGCCTCTGCCACAACGGCGGCGGGTTATCAGACGGACAGGGTCGCCTTTCGCACCCCCGGCGCACCGATCCGCAGTGCCAGTTTGCAAATCAGTGCCCTGCGTGCCGATACCGGAGCCACCATCAGTACCCAGGCGGACAACAACGGCTTGATCAGCAGTCCGGAGATGCTGGGTTATATCGATTACCAGAGCGGTTGGTGTCAGGTGGCATTCACCGATGGCGTCAATCCCATCCATGTCATCCCACAGTCCATCCGCTTCAATAGTGTGGTGCTGACCAGTATCCCGTTGGATAGCGAACTGATAGGTTTGGATCCGGTACGTCTGCCTGCTGATGGCAGGGTGCCCATTTATCGACCCGGTGATGTGGTGGTGCTGGCCCATACCGGTACCACCACGGTGAACTCACCCACGGCCGGACAAACCGTCGCGTTAAGTCGGGACCATCAGGCTGAAATCACGGTAACGGACGACTCCGACACTCCCATCAACAGTGCGGATTACGCTGTAGATCTGGAAACCGGCACCGTCACCTTTGTAAACGATCTGGCCGGTACTCTCACCATCCATGATCGTATTGAACAGATGGCACTGGTCAGCGATGTGCAGATCAGTGGTGACCTCAGCCTGGTCACCCCGTTGGCGTGGGAGTTTCCGGCAGATGAAACACTGGTCAGCAGCGCCGTCGTGTATGGTGATCTGCAATCCCGGGTACACGACGAGTTCACTCAACGCACCTGGGATAGTGGTGAGCCCAATTGGAGTAACCATCGCATCGGGGACGACACCACAGCGCAGTACAACCTGATCAACTATCCCATCGAGGTCAGCAACAAAGGTGCGGTAGACGGCCGGTGGGCAATCATCTTCACCAGCAGCAGTACTTTTCAGGTAGTGGAAGAAAACCTCGGCATTATCGCGAGCGGTTCTACCAGCAGCGATTGCGCACCCCTGAATCCGGAAACCCATGTCCCGTATTTCAGCATCCGCTTTGACGGCTGGGGCACCGGCTGGAGTAGCGGTAATGTACTGCGCTTTAACACCACTGGTGCATTGGCTCCCTGTTGGCTGGTGCGAACCGTTTTGTCAGGACAAGGCACTACGGACGATGACCGTTTCACCCTGCAGATTCGGGGGGATGCAGACTAATGGCAACCCTCGCAATCGGCAATGGCAGTCAGATCAATCCCTTCCTGATCCAAACACCGGAGGACTTTGAGGCTGTCTGGCATCATTCGGAGAACTATTACTACGAGTTGACCACTGACCTGGACATGGAGGGGCGCTATCTTAACCAAAACGATAATGGCGGCAGTTTCCATCTGGACGGCAAGGGCCACAAGGTCATCAACATGACCTGTGGTAATTACTGGCACTTTTGGGGCAGTGGCGATATTCGCAATATTGAGTTCTACATTGCCAGTGGTCTTACCACCGGGCTGCACCAGACTTGCTATAACGGGGCGGTACTACAGAATGTGCGGGTTCACTGGCAGCATAACAGTGATGTTTACCTGTCGCGTGATTGGCCACAGGGACAGCCTTTTTATCAGAACGTCGTACTCAGTGGTCTTGCAACGCTCAGGCACATCGCTAACCAGGGCGGTTTCGATACCAGCGGCTGTTATGTGGCCATGAACCGTGATCCCAACAACAATGATGGCGTCCTGATCAGCGATATCTATGATCCGGCGGAGTACGTCAACCTGGATCCTGCCCTCTGGAATCTGACGTCAGGAAGTGTTCCATCTCTGATCCCTCAGACCGGCGACTACAGCCGCTATACCCATGTGCTGGGTACCACATTAGTCGACGGCAGCCCTGTACCTAGAACGGTCAGGGCAGTGACCATGCAACGCCATGAACTGATCGCACAGCTCGATAGCGCAGGCGATGGCAGCTTTGAGCTGGTCACCAGCCCCTACACCGATGGCATTCTGGTCTATGCCTTTGATGCGTACGGTAGTCTGCTGAAGGCTGACACAGCTTACAGTATTGGTGCGATTACCCATCCCCAAACACCCAACGGCTATCGCTATATCTGTATTCAGGCTGGTACCACGGAGGCAACACTTCCCACCGCACCCTGGCCAACGGATCAGCTGGCCAGCGGCACAGCCATCTTTGAAGCCCATAAACTCCGCCAACCCATACTGCACGGACCGGTCACGCCAAAAAGGATTCTTGGCTGATGGGCAGTTACATTCCAAACCCGAACGCACTGGTGTTATCTGTACAGGGCGGGTATGGCGCACTGGCTGCCGCCAATATTGTGCTTGATGTCCCATCACCGGATGCGGCGCAGACCTTTGTCAGTGGCATGGTGTCGTTGAACGGTGAACCGGCAGTCAATGAGATTGTGGTCGTCTCATACCGTCAACAACAGCGGCAAGGTCTATTGCCGGAGCGTACGATTATCGCGAGCGGTCAGAGTGGAACCGATGGCAGTTTCGAGATTGACNCCAATATTGTGCTTGATGTCCCATCACCGGATGCGGCGCAGACCTTTGTCAGTGGCATGGTGTCGTTGAACGGTGAACCGGCAGAAAAAGAGATTGTGGTCGTTTCCTACCGCTTGCAACAACGGCAAGGTCAATTGCCGGAGCGTACGATTATCGCGAGCGGTCAGAGTGGAACCGATGGCCGTTTCGAGATTGACCTGAACGGCTTTGCTGAACCGGTACTGGTACTTGCCATGGATGACTATGGCGATACATGGCAATCAAACACCCGTTACATTGTGGGTGATGTGATTCACCCCAGTACAGGAAGGTTTGCAGGCTTCGTCTATGAGTGTCTGGCGGAAGGGATATCAGGCTCATCGGAGCCGGAATGGTGGGTGGATAACGGCAGCACCAATACCGGACTGGTGGGAACCGCAGTCTTTAAAGCACGTCCTTTCTATCAGGCCATAGTCCATGGCCCTTTGCTGCCAGACATAAGCAACAGCACTGGCGATGGCTGATTACATTCCGGATCCTGCGAGTCTGACACTGGAGGGTAGCCATGATTATTCAGCACCTGATGGGGCTAGCATTGCACTGGATGTCGCGTTCGGTGAATCAGTCAAACCACCGCCCGTCAGCTGGCCGGTAGCGCCATCCGTTATACGCCGCTGGCAAAGTGACTGGCAAAAGGCTACCCGCAATGAAGCGATGACGGGAGCAGGGTGGCGTCCTGGTGAGCAGGCGGAAAACGCTGTGAAGCTGCATACCAGTAATGCATCACAGAGGCCGGAACCCGCCTTTCAGCCGGCATGGGGAAAAATACCGGGTCAGGACGTTCATACCGACCAGGGTTGGGAAAACGGGCAAACCTGCCAGATAGCCACAGGCGGGCTATGGAGCGATGTGCCGCCAAAGGATGCCTTTCCCGCCAACACAGGCTGGGATGCCAGTATTTTGCCCACAGAGGCCGCCTGTGGAGCCTGGTGGGGCAACCCGCCGGGTAAGGATAATGCCCGAGCCGGCGGCTGGTTTCGGGTGATGGCGCACTCTGCGGATGACCGCGACAGGGCCGGCTACTTACCGGAGCCCAGCCGTCTATCGTTTGTGTTCAGGAATGCGCTGTATACGCCGGAGAACAACACGGGCATCTGGTTTGCCTTTGGTCAGAAGGTTCCACCCAAACCGGTACAGCCAAGAGAAAGCCGTAACGTTCTCTCATGGAACCGGGCAACGGCATATCAGCCGTCACAGCAACTTCTCTGGGGAGAAGGCGCTAGCGAACAACGCAGGGATGCGGACTACCGGATACGCTTTGCCGCCACCATCGATCCCGTCAATCCTCCGGACCCCACCACCCCGGACAGACCTGCCGAAAAGGACACCTGGCTGATCATGGACACTATTAACACCGTCACCTTGCCAGACAGAACGCCGCTGGATATCACTGACCTGATCATCAGCCTGGATATCGACAGCTTCACCTGGTCGCTGGTTGCCAGGGTCAACAACCGGCCAACGCTGGCACGGGTGCAACCTGACAGTGACGGACCAAAGCATATTGAGGTCGTTATTAACGATTGGACCTGGGTCTTCATGATAGAGCGCTACAGCAGCGACAGACGCTTTGGTCGGGAGCAGTACACCATCCGGGGCGAGAGCCGAACAAAGCTGCTGGCCGCCCCCTATGCACCACGGCGCTCCCATACTGAGACTTCTCCCATCAACGCCCGACAGGCCATGGAGAATGAACTGCTTAACACGGGTTTTTCCATCGACTGGAATACCAGCGGAGATGGAACCACGTCAGACTGGACGATGGACGGTGGTGTTCTCTCCTATCAGGATCTGACGCCTATGCAGGTCATTGCCCGAATAGCCACCACCGCTGGTGCAGTGGTTATCCCCGCCGTAGCCAGTGACACCTTGACGATCCAGCCTCGCTATCCGTTTAGCCCCTGGCATTGGCAGGATGAAAGTACAGTGGTCAGCCACAGCATCCCCGAAAGCATGATGGTCAGCATGAGCGCGGAATGGCGGGCTGAGCCTGAGTACAATGCCGTTTATGTATCCGGCACCCATACCGGTGTCGCCGTTGAGGTCACTCGTGCAGGTACCGCAGGGGATCAACCGGCACCGGATATTGTCGAGGCGTGGTTGACGGATGTAGGTCTGAATACCGAGCGTGGAAGGAATGAACTTAGCAAGGGCGGCAATCAGGAAATTGTCTCGCTGGATATTCCGCTGACCGCCACAGATGAGCCTCCCGGTTTGGTCATGCCTGGCAAGCTGGTGGAAGTCACTGAAAGTACCGGCACATGGTATGGACTCTGTTTATCCACAGATATAAAAGTTCCGCGCACTGGTGCAGCAAAGATTATACAGTCAATAGAACTGGAGAGGCATCACTAATGGCTACAACCAATATCTGGAAAAAATTCTCATCACTGCTACCGACAAACTCAAGAACTGTTGTCACAATCATCAGCAATAACGCGAATGGAACCAGCACTGCTCAAATGCGCGACGGAACGTTGCTAACGCTTGAAGGCGAGTCCGTTAGCCCCGGAAAAAAGGCGTTAGTAAACGACAGTATTGTGTTATATGAGATACCAACTCTTACCATTTTCAGGCGAGATGTGTGAGAGCCTCTTTATAGCCTCTGGTTATTAAAAACCAACAAGTTATCCGCAACCTAGACATATATCGATGGGGGTTCAATTCCCGCCGCCTCCACCAATTCCAAAAACCGACGTTTCAAACGTCGGTTTTTTATATCCAGAAAAAAAACCAACATTAAAACCTTACCAATCCAAGCCCCCATAACTGCAATGTTATAAGGCTCTTTGCTTTAAGCCCCCCCCCGCAATACAACTCAACCAAAACAATCATACTCCAGCATTTTATGAGCCTCTGCAGTCAATCAACCTCAGACCTTATAAAACCATGACTAACGAGCGTGTTCCTTAGCCAATATTGAAAGCTCAAAAAAAAGATATAGCCCTATTGTAAACATCCCTTTTTTAGTGGCACCCTAAATTAGAGTTTTCCGACAGCTCGGATTTAGCCAGGTATTCCCATGGCGTCA
>NZ_BAABFL010000005.1:0-551 GCF_039540975.1 Kistimonas scapharcae | reverse complement strand
ACTTCTTACTTCTTACTTCTTACTTCTTACTTCTTACTTCTTACTTCTTACTTCTTACTTCTTACTTCTTACTTCTTACTTCTCACTTCTCACTTCTCACTTCTCATTTCTTGCGGCCGGATCCATTGAACCAGGTTTCCTGGTGAGTCCATTTTGTCTGTTAATTAATCAATATTTGTCCTGGGGGGTAGAAGTAAGGAGTTACGTGTTTGTATTTGTACGTAAATCTTTCAACCACCGTTGAAATGCACGTCGATGCGCCTATAATTCGCCTCCTGTTGCGGTCAGCTTCTTAGCGACCCGGTCGTCAAACGCANCTGAAGTCCGCCACTGTAGAATGGCGGCCTCGCTGAAACGGACAAGGTTCTCGGAACGCAGTCTGAATCACTTTCAGCGATCTGTTCTTTAACAAATTATCAAGCAATTCGTGTGGGCGCTTGCTCGGATGAGAAAAGTTATTCCTTCGGGAATAACCAAAGATTTTCATCATGAGTAAGCACCACTTGTTAATTCATTACGATTGATAGGTAGTTCTTGCGAACTGATGAGCC
>NZ_BAABFL010000004.1:0-32786 GCF_039540975.1 Kistimonas scapharcae | reverse complement strand
GGGTCATTGATTACTCACTGACCACCCCCTGTTTAAGTTGGAAATTTCAGAAGAGGCGACAACTATGCTGGCACAGGGGGGTTGTGCAATCGGTATAGCCTTTAGCTTCATCCTTATACCGATACTCATTCCTTTCATGGTTCTAGATCTTGGCGCCGGAGCCGTATTCTTTGAAGGGGCCTTTGTTGCCAAAGATGAACAGTCTCAAGGCCTCCTCAGGATTCTCAGCACAAAGGAGAACACTACCAATGCCTCAGACGCTCTGCAAAATTCTCCGGTTGTTTCAGCAGGAACCGACAAGTGTGCAGAAGTACGCATAATCAACAACTACACTCGCTAGCTCCACCGACACATCCCGGTTCGCCAACCATATACCCTGATTCGCCTCCAGGAGCTTTGTATAACAATAGTGTGTAGTATATCCCGAAAAGGCAGAACACCCCCTTTCTGGATAGTATGTCATCACTCTGACCGACATACCGAGCTTTCTGAACCAGAACAAGATCCGGGACACCATAGAAAGTCAGACCGCAATTATTGCCATTCCACCTCATAATCATCACATTATAAAAAAACACTACGTAAAGATAATCATCCGAGATGACATATCATTCGATTCCACAAATATGCTTCACTGTTTTTCCAAAAAATATAAAAAACCAATCAAGACAACCCTGCAATTATTACTAACAACAGCAACTTTCCTTAAATCCCGCTTAACCTTGGGAATGTGAGCAAGCTGGCCGTACTTTTGGCAACAGAGTACAGTTTTTGCGCAAAACGCAGTTATCTCTTTGGAATCAGCTTGTGTTTATGATCACTTAGCTTCCTTTTATCCATTTTTCTGGGCGGTCGCAGTTTTTAGCGAACAGTCATCCCCACAACGAGTGCGTTCAGTAGAAAAATAGTGTTTTCGGTCTGCGCTATGTACTGGCCGAACCTCCTTTGACATCCAGCCTCACTGCGGCCTCCCACAGCCATTTCAGAGCCACGGCTGTTTTTACAAACTTCAACGTCCATTTTTTGCCACTGTACGTCAGACGACCTACAGACCGGACAAGCTTTCGGATTTATGGCCGGATTCCATGTTGCCTTTCTGACTTCGGCAGAGCCCTGTATTGCAATGCCCTCAGCAAAATCTGGGCAATTTGACCACAGGCGTAAAAAGCCTGGTTGGCATGGTATTTTTTACAGGGTGGATGATGTAAGTCCAGATCAATCAGTGGGCCTTTCTGTGCATTTTCCTGTCCTTGTTTTTCACGATGACGCCTGACCAGCTCTTTGAGTGGAAGATCGGTTCTGCTTACCAGGATCACACAGTAGCGAGGCTCAATTAACCACTGTTTTCCATCGTGCCAGCGTCGGGTAACGACATACGTTTGCTCACGCTGCCAGTTGGCGGGCTGATGATAGGAGAAGATAGCTTCTTCAGTTCCATCACTTCGAATGGCTGTCCAGGCGTGATCGGGCAAACCTTCAATGCATTCAAGCACCGGACGACAGTTGTTGCTATTAGTGACACTGACAGAGAAGTCCCATTGCTTCTGTTCAAACCATTCGACAACCTCTTTCCTGTAGTAGGCGTTGTCCATGCGAGCCCACACAGGAATTCCTTGTTCGATTAACGGGGCAACATCATTTTCGAGCTGCTCTTTCCAGCCGATACAAACATCACTGGCCCCTGGGTTCAGGCGACCACTGACCCACAGATGTCCGATGAAAATATTGTGAAGCCAATACTGTCTGTTGCCACTGTAACCAACGTCAGCCTGCTCAAAATAACGTCCCGTTACCTCAATCTCAGTACCATCAAGAAAAACCGGCAAGTACTCTTTCTGCTCAACGAAATGGTTTATTACTTCAGGCGCTATTTGCTGGCAGAGGGTGCGGACGACGGAATACAGGGCTTTCACGGTGTTCGCATCAAATAAGGTCAGGTATTCGCCCATTCGTTTTNTTTCCATTTCCAGCACAGAAGCTATGAATCAGGCCAAGGAGAGAGTCCTTGTCATCACAGCCGCGATTGCGTTTCTTGAGATGAATCTTGTTTCTGAGCAGGTCAGGCAGTTTGAGCTGGTTGGCAAGTCGAGCCACAAACAGGCATCCGGCCATGCCTGTCAGCTTGGCATCGGTGAACTCTATGTCGATTTTTTCAGGCTTTGGAATTACCATCCGGGAGCGTCCCTGTGCAGCACCTTATGGGTGCGTTATTAGTTGCACAGGTATTTTGCCTGAAGAGCACAGGGGACGCTCCCTTCATTCGATTTAGCCTTACTGCTTCAGATCGTTAAGCGGGACTTAAGGAACTTTCACTTATCTGACCTGTCAATATGTATACAAGCCTCTTAGCCAAAAGCAAGGCTTATTATTAAACAGCATGGAGAGTGTATGATGCAGCAAGGAATCCCTAACATATCCAAAAAACCATATGGAAGCCCCCGTCCCTGTTATGAAGAGCATATGCAATCAGGTCAACTGTCATTTATAAAAGAAACCAGTCCTGAAGCTCAGTATTCACACCGTTTCTCAGATTCTTTTTATACGTATGACGTTGAGCACGGCACTATTTTAAATGAGAGGAAAATAGAAATGGCGGATCTAAACTGGTTCTTGACCGGTTTTATTACGACTATGGGAGCTTACGTGGCCTCTTTGGTGACAGTTGTATCATTTACATTGACGCCGTTGTACTTTCTGAGCATACCCATTTGTGCCGCAGTCATACTCGTAAGCGCTGTCGTTTTCCATTTCTACATCACGTCTGAAAGCAGCCAGCAACATGCAAAACAGGTATTATGTCCAAAAACGCAGGAGCAGGCAGAGGCTCTCCAATGCGAAGCTGTAGTAGTCTGCAGGAAAAAACAAGCAGAAATTAATGATTTACAGGCCATTAATAAGTCGCTCAAAGATGATATGCGCAGCGTTTTGGATAGTGACACATGCCAGTCGGATAGTAAGTGTAAAGACGTTGCCATGAGCCGTTCTGATCTTGAAACCCAATATGCAGCATTACTTCATTCATATTTAGTCAATAGAGATACAATTCAAGCATTACAATCATCATTAATGAATCTTGAGGATATGTACCAGCTCTCAACTGAAACCGATAGTACGGGAAAAATTAATGTTAAGAAAAATGGCACCGTAAAGCCTGAAGATCTCCCCCAATAGCTTGATAAAGCAAGCATATTAATGATACGAATTCATTGAAAATATAAGCGCAAACTTGATAACCCCATGATAAAACGTAACAACGATAGTGGCGTGCATCATGGGGTTATCAATACTCTATTTAGAATAAGGCTATCCAAGCTGAAGCTGACGCAATATAAATGCTTCCAGATTGCCTTCACCAGGATCACGATGACTAATCACAACTGCATCGTCCGGACAGGCCTGTGGCTGCAATCCCATTGGCACACCTGCTATCAAAACGATCAGACCCGCACTGTAGAGCGCTTTTGCACTTTCCAGCCAATGTCCCGCCTCAGAGTACTCAACAACCACCGGTAAATAACCCCGATCAAAGAGAGTGCGCTCCAGCCGCCTAATATCCTCGCCTTCCGGGAGCACGACCCATGCCGGTTTATGCCCGAGGCGCACCTGCCGATCTTGCACTGATACAGGCAACTGTACATCCTCGCCCGCTTCGGTTTTCCCACGGATCATACCGGCACCCACCGTGACATGGGTCATCCTGTCAATAATGATGAACGCACCCATGGTTCGGTTATCCCGGTACCGGTCGAAGGCTATGTCTTTTTCCAGAATGAGGCGACATAGGCCTATTTCATTCAACTCGAGCTGATCAGCATTACCTTTTTCCAGGGTATTCACATCAACCCGATGCTCAATGTCACGCACAGTGCCATCTACCACCGTGGAGGCCAGTTTGATGGCATAACGTCGCCCCGGCTGCAGCGGCTGCTCCGCCATCCAGACCACCATAGCGTCCAGCGCATGGTGCACATCCGGCAGGTTATCGGAGAGGGCCAGCGTATCACCACGACTGATGTCGATCTCATCACTCAGGGTCAAGGTCACTGCCTGACCAGCAAAGGCCTCATCCTGCCCCCCCTCCCAGGTAACGATGGATTTCACGGTGGACTCTTTTCGGGAGGGCAGTACGGTGACAGCATCTCCCGGTTTAACGACACCGGAAGCCACGGTACCGGCGTAGCCGCGGAAGTTCAGGTCCGGTCGGTTGACGTACTGGACGGGAAAACGGAAATCCGTCAGGTTCCGATCACCGTCAACTTCAACGGTTTCCAGAATCTCCATGATCGAACCTTCGGTATACCAGGGGGTTCGATCACTTCGATTCACCACATTGTCGCCTTCCAGCGCAGACATGGGCACAAATCGCACATCGCCCAGATTCAGTTTCTCGGCAAAATCAAGATAGTCATTGCGGACCTGTTCGAACCGGTCTCGAGAGAAATCCACCAGATCCATTTTATTAATAGCGACAACCAGGTGCTTGATACCCAGCAGATTGGCAATATAGGTATGCCGTCGGGTCTGGGTCTGCACGCCATACCGGGCATCGATCAGGATGATCGCCAGATCACAGGTCGACGCGCCGGTCGCCATGTTGCGGGTGTACTGCTCATGCCCCGGCGTATCCGCAATAATGAACTTTCGTTTTGCCGTGGAAAAATAACGGTACGCGACATCAATGGTAATACCCTGTTCACGTTCCGCCTGCAGTCCATCCACCAGCAGGGCCAGATCCGGCCGGTCGCCCTGGGTGCCGGACTGGCGGCTGTCCGCATTGATCGCCGCCAACTGGTCTTCGTAAATCATCTTGGAATCATGCAGCAGGCGACCGATCAGGGTGCTTTTCCCGTCATCCACGCTGCCGCAGGTCAGCAGCCGCAGCAATGCTTTTTCTTCATGCTCCTTGAGATAACCAAGGATATCCTTTTCGATCAATTCAGACTGGTGACTCATGGCAAGCGTCCCGGAATCAGCTGGTAAACGACATATTCTGTTTTATGGTTGGCTTGGAAACGCTAGAAATAGCCTTCCTGCTTTTTCTTTTCCATGGAGCCGGACTGGTCATGGTCGATCACCCGTCCCTGTCGCTCCGATGTACGGGTCAGCAGCATTTCCTGGATGATGGATGGCAGGGTATCCGCCTCGGACTCAATCGCACCGGTTAAGGGGTAGCAACCCAGGGTACGGAACCGGACCTTCTTTATCACGGGTGTTTCCCCTGGCTCCAGCGGCATCCGGTCATCATCCACCATGATCAAGGTGCCATCGCGTTCAACGACAGGGCGCTCCGCCGCAAAGTAGAGCGGGACAATTTCGATGTTTTCCAGATAGATATACTGCCAGATATCCAGCTCGGTCCAGTTGGACAGTGGGAATACACGAATACTTTCGCCTTTCTCATGCCGTCCGTTGTAGTTGTTCCAGAGTTCCGGGCGCTGGTTTTTCGGATCCCAGCGATGGTTTTTATCACGAAATGAGTAGACCCGCTCCTTCGCCCGGGATTTTTCCTCGTCCCTTCGGGCACCACCAAAAGCTGCATCAAACCCGTACTTGTCCAGCGCCTGCTTCAGGGCTTCGGTCTTCATGATGTCGGTATGACGGCTGCTGCCGTGAACAAACGGGCTGATCCCCATCTCCAGACCACGGGGATTACTGTGCACCAGCAGATCAAGATCCAGTTTTTTGGCCTGTTCATCCCGGAAGGTAATCATGTCGCGGAACTTCCAGGTGGTATCCACATGCAACAGGGGAAAAGGTAGACGGCCCGGGAAGAACGCCTTGCGGGCCAGGTGCAGCATCACCGCGGAATCCTTGCCGATGGAATACAGCATCACCGGGTTGTCGAACTCGGCCGCCACTTCGCGAATGATATGAATGCTTTCGGCTTCCAGCTGCTTGAGGTGGTTCTGGTGGTAATCCGTGCTCATGCGGTCACTCGTCTTCTGACACTACAGTCGTCCATTTACCGGTGAGGGCTGTATCAGCGCTCGCCAGTCGTCTGCAGTGCGGGCTTATGATTATTCGGGTACTGTCAGGGAATGCCACTATACCAATAAGGCTAAGGCATAAATAAGAGGATAATTAGATGATTATCTTATATGTATATGACGGGAAGGGAGGAATGCATCAACCTCCCGAGGACTTGCATCACTATATCTGTTTCTTGTTTTTCATAATGAAATCCAGCATGCCCATTCCGATCGCTGACACGACAAATGTCAGGTGAATCACCACATACCATATCAACTTGTCGTTATCCACATGCTCGGCATCCATGAAAATTTTCAACAGGTGAATGGAAGAAATGGCCACTATAGAGGCCGCCACCTTGGCCTTCAGAGAACCGGAGTCCATTTTCCCCAGCCAGCTGAGCTTCTCTGCCCCTTCTTTGATATCCAGCTTGGAAACAAAGTTCTCATAGCCAGAATACATCACCATGACCAATAGCCCGCCCACAAGCACCACATCTACCAATGACAATATCTTGAGCAGGACGGACATTTCCGTAAGGTCAAAAAGATGAAACAACAGATAAAACACACTCTCAAAGAACTTCATCACGAGAATGATCAACACCAGACTCAGGCCAAGATAGATTGGCGCCAGTAACCAGCGAGATGCGTACAGTAAGTTCTCAAGCCACTTTTCCATGTGGAGCCATCCCCTCTGAAGAATCCCTGTAGAAGGATCGTAATGTATCGCTCTATTGTGCACTTACTTTTTCCAGCATAGTGCGCCCTCAAGAAAACTTCCTGTACGCATACGGTTACACGACCGAGCCATCAGGCGATGCCTCATCAAGCGACCTGTCTCAGACACTCAGATCACCCTCGAGCCGTCACGCGACAGAAACCTTCTCAATCACACGTTTCCGACTATGCTTGTTAGCCATTATTCCACAGCTTCCAATGGCAGGTCTAACAGTGGAACGCTGATCGTTCAATCAACGGATAATGTGATGAACTGGAACCACGCCCATGTCCTGGCATCCTTATGCGCCATGCTAGGCTTCGCCAATATGTCAGTATCTTCGACGGCAACAACCGCACTCCACGAACCAACTGACAGCGAATCAGACCTGTTCATTTTGAAGCCCTATCGAACCAACTATCTATTACCCGCACATCACAGCCAGAAACCCAACCAGGCTTTTTTTGCACCATTAAATCCCAACGACAGGAATGTCAAAAGAACCGAAATCGAATTCCAGTTAAGCCTTCGCTTTGCCTTTGCAGGCAATCTTTTCAAACCAGACGACACCCTTCAATTTGCCTATACACAAAACTCGTTCTGGCAGGCCTATGACAAGTCGGCCTACTTCCGGGACACGGACTACCAGCCGGAACTGTTTTATACCCTGCCCATGAACCATACCTGGGGAGAGTGGGTATGGCGCTCAGCCTCGGCAGGATTTCTGCATGAATCCAATGGCAAGGGGGGCGATAACGAACATAGCTGGAATCGGGTCTATCTCGACTTTCTGCTTGAGAACGGTAACGTCGCCATCAGCCTGAAACCCTGGGTCAGACTGAAAATCACAAACCATGACTATAACAAGGATATCTCTCACTACCGTGGCGACGGTGAACTGCAGCTGCATTACACCCTGAACAATCACCAGATGATCTTCAAAAGCCGTAATAACCTAGGCAGCCTCTTTTCCCGGGGCTATGAGGAATTCACCTGGCTATTTCCCATACATCGCAATCTTCAGGGAATGATCAAATTAACGAGTGGCTATGGAGAATCCATCTCTGATTACAACCATTACAATAATACCTTTGGGTTCGGTGTTGCCTTTTCCCATTGGCAGTTATGAATAAGCCGCCAGATTTTGACTCACACATTCCTCCACTTGATATGCCTTTCTTTTGAAACTTCACGATCATTCCATAGCAACCATACAAGAAATAAAACGATCATTATTGCCCTGAAGCATCGGCAAACGACACCACTCTGGAAATAATTGTCGTTTTATTACCATAGGCGTGATTTCAAACGCTGACCCCGCCGATTTCCAACAATAAACCACAAATATTCTCAGAAAACCGGTTTTCAAAAACGGACTAATCCAAATCAATATAACGCGTGATCGGTCACGCTAGATTATGCCACAACGTTTTGTCTCGCCCAGAAGAAGTATGCAGGTATGCAAAAGGCATTTACAGATCGCTTTCTCCGTTATGTTTCCTTCAACACCCGTTCCGATGATGCCAGTGACACGGTGCCCAGTACGCCCGGTCAGCGGGTGCTCGCACAACAGCTACGTGATGAACTGGCAGCCATGGGACTCGCGGATGTCAAACTGGACAGCAACAGCTATGTGACCGCACGGCTGCCCGCCAATACATCCCACCCGGTCCCCCCGATCGGTTTTATCGCACATATGGACACCGCGCCGGACGCTTCCGGCGAAAACGTCAAACCCCGGATTATCGAAAACTATGACGGCAAGGACATCCTGCTCAACCACGAGCAGGCGCTGCGTCTGTCGCCAGCCGATTTTCCCATCCTGAAACAGTATATCGGAAAGACCCTGATTACCTCTGACGGCACCACCCTGCTGGGCGCGGATGACAAGGCCGGGATTGCCGCAATTATGACTGCCATTGCTTACCTGGTTGAGCACACCGACATTCCCCATGGCGACATCTGCATCGGTTTCACCCCGGACGAAGAGATTGGCCGCGGCGCCGATCACTTTGATGTCGCCGGTTTTGGCGCACGCTGGGCCTATACCATCGACGGCGGCGCACTGGGCGGGCTGGAATGTGAAAACTTCAACGCTGCCGGTGCCGATATTCTGTTCCGTGGACGCAATGTTCACCCGGGCACTGCCAAGGGCATGATGATCAATGCCATGCATCTGGCGCGACAGTTTGCCAATGAGTTGCCCGCCAATGAGGTTCCAGAGAAAACCGAGGGCTATGAAGGCTTCTTCCACCTCTGCAGCATGTCCGGCAGTGAGTCCGAAGCCCGGCTTGAATACATCATCCGTGATTTCAACCGGGACAGTTTCGAACACCGCAAACAACTGCTGTTGTCCATTGCTGACAGCATGAACCAGCAACTCGGCGAAAAGCGGGTCATCGTCACGCTGACCGAAGAATACGCCAACATGCGTGAAGAGCTGGAAAAAGTCCCCCACGTGGTATCGATTGCCCGTGAGGCGATGGAAGCCTGCGGCATTCAGCCGGACATTAAGCCGATACGGGGCGGTACTGACGGCTCCCGTCTGTCATTCATGGGACTGCCGACCCCCAATATTTTCACCGGTGGCCATAACTTCCACGGCCCGTATGAATACCTCTGTGTTGATTCAACCCTGAAAGCCATTGAAACCATTATCAGCATCTGTCGCCTGACAGCTGAGAAACACTGGAACGTCGAATAAAACCACCTTAACCCAGCCGCTGGCAATGGGGGACATAGCCAGCGGCAGTAACACCAACAACACCGCACATCCTGTTGCCATTAGGGGGGACTCCACCGTGAGTACTACTGCCACCGCTACGCATCCTGAACAGAAGAGAAAACTGACATTCCCATCCGCCTATACGGTTCTTTTAATCGTAGCCGCACTGGTCGCGATACTAACCT
The DNA here is from genome assembly GCF_039540975.1 of Kistimonas scapharcae. Classification (NCBI taxonomy): domain Bacteria; kingdom Pseudomonadati; phylum Pseudomonadota; class Gammaproteobacteria; order Oceanospirillales; family Endozoicomonadaceae; genus Kistimonas; species Kistimonas scapharcae. The sequence goes on along the minus strand of NZ_BAABFL010000004.1, from coordinate 23,186 downwards.
GGATGGTCACACCCGGAATCTATGACAAATTGTCGTACGACGACGTCAGCAATACGTTCATGGTTACCTATGCGTCCGGGGATATGAAGGAATTCCCGGCCACCCAAGAGACACTGGACCAGTTTGACATCAAGGCACACCTCGACAAATTCACCGGCGGCGACATCCGCAAACCGATCGGCATTCCCGGCACCTATACCACGGTCGAACCCAGCCCCCAGGGCGTGACAGCCTTCTTCCAGGCACCCATTGCCGGTATGTACGACTCCATTGGCGTCGTCTTTTTTGTACTGGTGATTGGTGGCTTTATCGGGGTGGTCAACCATACGGGCGCCTTCAACTCGGGCATACAAAGCCTTTCCACGGCGCTGGAAGGTCGCGAAAAGTGGCTGATCATCATTGTTACCGCATTGATCGCCGTTGGCGGGACCACCTTCGGTATGGCGGAAGAAACCATCGCCTTCTACCCGATCCTGGTGCCAATCTTTCTGGCCGCTGGTTATGACGCCATCGTCGCTTTGGCCGCTATCTATCTGGGTTCATCCGTGGGCACCATGTGTTCTACCGTCAACCCGTTCAGCACCATCATTGCCTCCAACGCCGCCGGCATTAACTGGACCGATGGCCTGACACCCCGCCTGATCATGCTGGTGCTGGGCACAGCCCTCTGTATCTGGTACCTGATCCGTTACGCTGAAAAGGTCAAGGCCAATCCTGAAAAGTCGCTGATCTTCAGCCAGAAAGCGGAGCTGGAAACGCGTTTCCTTGGCAATCACTCGGCTGACAGCACCCAGATGACCTCTCAGACCAAGATGATCCTGTCTGTCTTTACAGCCACCTTCATCATCATGGTTTATGGCGTCTCCCAGCTGGGCTGGTGGTTCATGGAAATGACCACACTGTTCTTCGTGGCATCACTGGTGGTCGGTGTGCTGTCCCGCATTGATGAGAAGGCGTTTGTCCGTGAGTTCCTGCAGGGTGCCAGTGATTTGCTGGGTGTCGCCATGATCATCGCCATTGCCCGCGGCGTCACTATCCTGATGGATCAGGGTATGATCAGCGACAGCATCCTGCATGCCAGCGCCGGTTTGGTCGATGGCATGGATAAAGGCTTCTTCATCGTGGTGATGATGGTGCTGTTTGCCGGTATTTCCTTCTTCGTACCCTCCTCTTCCGGCCTGGCCGTACTCTCCATGCCGATCATGGCACCACTGGCTGATGTGGTAGGCCTGCCCCGGGATAATATTGTCAGTGCCTATCAGTACGGTATGGGTCTGATGGCTTTCATTACCCCGACCGGGCTGGTGCTGGCCTCACTGGCCATGGTTAATGTGACCTTTGATAAATGGCTGAAGTTCGTGCTGCCTCTGCTCGGTATGCTGACAGGGCTGGCGGCTGTATTACTGCTGATTACCGCTTATCTCTGATTCGCGGCGTAGTTAAGACATGAGCAGCCAAATACACCGGCTGCTCATTTTGGCGAGCTAACAATAAAAAGCACTATCTCAAACGGGGTTATCAATATCGATGAACTGGTGTGCAATACCCAGGGTTTCTGACAGCCATTCACCCAGTGCCTGAACACCATAGCGCTCCGTCGCGTGGTGCCCTGCAGCTATATAATGAATACCGTTTTCACGGGCGAAATGGGTGGTCTGCTCAGAGATCTCGCCACTGATGTAGGCATCAACGCCTAAATCCAGCGCCTTCTCTATATATCCCTGTGCACCACCTGTACACCAGGCGACGGTTTTAATCGGATGATTCCCCCCACTCACTAGCAAGGGCGTTCGCCCAAGCAGCTGCTCAACCTGTTTACCCAATATCTCCAGGGGCTGAGGCGTCCCCAATCGCCCTGTCAGGCCGATTGAAGTCTGCTCATCGGCATCCATACCGCCGGTGGTTTCAAACCCAAGCATTTTGCCCAGACAGGCGTTATTGCCCAGTTCAGGATGGGCATCCAGTGGCAGGTGATAAGCGATTAAACTGATGTCATGCTGAATCAGTTTGCCAATACGACGGCGCTTCATGCCCGTCAGACAGGCGTTTTCCCCCCGCCAGAAATAACCATGATGCACCAGAATGGCATCAGCATCGGCAGCGATAGCAGCATCCAGCAACGCTTCACAGGCTGTGACGCCTGAGACAACCCGCCTGACCTCGCGGCGGCCTTCAACCTGCAAACCATTAGGCGCATAGTCTTTAAACAGCCAAGGCTTGAGTTTCTTTTCTGTCGCTTCAATCAGGTCATTCAGCATAACTGACATAAAGGGTTTCCATTCTGACTATCGGTATAGCCATAACTCTATCAAAAGCCTATGAAAAAAAACCTGTGATTCTTGCTATCCTTTTTCGGAGAAAAATTGTCGCTACAGGTCACCGAATCTAAACCGATGAAGTTTCTAGACAAAATGAAAGACGCCACCCACACTATCTTTTAACAAGAAATAAAGCGCATCTTCCAAGGAGCGGAACCATGCCCTCACATACCCGTATTCAGCAACAAGGTTTCACCTTGATTGAGCTGATGATTGTGGTTGCCATCATCGGCATATTGTCTGCTGTAGCAATCCCTGCCTACCAGGATTACACCAAGCGTGCACATGTCTCAGAAGGCTTGAATATGGCATCAGGTGTCAAAGCGGCGGTGTCTGAATATTATGCCTCTGAAGGTACTTGGCCTACCTCCAACGAAAGTGCAGGTCTCGATAATACGCTCCAGGGGAATGCTGTTAAGAGTGTCGCCGTTCAATTGGATGGCTCAATCTTGATGACATACAACAGTAAAGTGATCGATGATGCCAAGCTATTACTGAAACCGACGGCATCTAATGGCGCTATTCAATGGGTATGTGCCGCCGTATCAGGTTCAGGCATGAAAACAGCTTACTTACCATCCAACTGCCGAAATACCGCCACCATATCGCCCGCATCGCCATAAACAGTGAGCCGTGTACCCATTCTTTATGATCGCACAATAACATTGGATACACGGTTTAGCATCTCCCCATACCAGTAAACCCAACACCCACGGCAACACACCCCGAAGCTTTTTCTGCCGCACTCGAAATTAGTGCTTCGTTTTTGCCATCAAACAGACAATTACATACAATCGAAAATAATCATTTATCTATTCTTGATATAAATTTATACACCGGAGTGGTATCAGCAAACGGATGAAGCATTTTCTGCGTTATTTCGGCTGGCCTGGTTTATGTGGGCTGCTTCTTGCCATCGTGCTCTTGCAACTCTTCCCCCAGCTGCAAGGTTTCCATTTTTTCGCTGAGAACGACCAAAAAAGTCATTCTGGCGCTTTCTCTGGTCCTTATTCGTATAATGATGCTGTTGAGCGTGCAGCTCCCTCGGTGGTCAATATCTTTACGACACGGGCCATTCGCCGTCCTCCGGCTGAACTTGATAACCCACTCCTGCATGATGCCTACAGCTATAACCGGGTACCTCGCCGCCAGCGCATCCAGTCAAGTCTCGGATCTGGCGTTATCGTGCGACCAGAAGGTTATATTCTGACCAACAACCACGTTATTGCCGGTGCCGACGACATAATTATTGCCCTGCAGGATGGCCGTGAAACCCATGCCACCATCATCGGCACCGATCCGGAAACCGATCTGGCCGTACTGAAAATTCAACTGGATAACCTGCCCAGCATTACCTGGACGGACTCGCAGACCATCCGCACCGGCGATGTGGCATTGGCTATCGGCAACCCTTTTGGCCTGGGACAAACCGTCAGCATGGGCATTATCAGTGCCACCCAGCGTAATCTCCGATTAAGCACCTATGAGAATTTCATTCAGACCGATGCCGCCATCAACATCGGCAACTCTGGTGGTGCACTGGTGAATGCCCGGGGAGAACTGGTGGGTATATCGACCGCTCTTTTGACCAGCGACGGTGGCAGTGAAGGGCTGGGATTCGCCATTCCCTCCAACCTGGCCAACCTGGTACTGACCTCCATCATCGAAGAGGGCCGGGTAGTCCGTGGCTGGCTGGGTATTGAATCCCAGGCATTGACACCGGAACTAGCCTCAGCCTTTGGGCTTTCCCACGGCAATGGCATTTTGATTTCAGGTATTTATGACAACAGTCCGGCATCTGAAGCCGGTCTTCAGCGGGGTGACGTCATCATTAGCATCAACAATATGGATGCGAACGACGGCAAGCAGATCATGAACCAGGTAGCGAACCTGCATCCCGGCAGCGAAGTCCCCATTACGGTGTTGCGAGGTGGTAAAACCGTCAGCTTGGTATCCAAGGTTGGAGAGCGTCCGCCTTTGCTGGGTAGCCGTCATTAATCCACAGGCAGCAGCTTTATTGCTGCTGCCTGTGCAATAAAACCTTAATCCTTTATGCGGTATTCAGCAGATCGGGCATGGGCCGTCAAACTCTCTCCCCGCGCCAGTACCGATGCTACTTTGCCCATATCTGAAGCACCTCCTGCGGAAAAGCGAATCAGTGAAGATCGCTTCTGAAAATCATAAACTCCCAGTGGCGATGAAAAACGTGCTGTTCCCGATGTCGGTAATACATGGTTAGGGCCTGCACAGTAATCACCCAGCGCTTCTGCAGTATATCGCCCCATGAATATCGCGCCGGCATGGCGAATAGATGGCAGCAGCATATCTGGGTCAGCCACAGAGAGTTCAAGGTGCTCAGGCGCGATCCGGTTACACAGGGCCACGGCCGCATTCAGATCCGGCACCTGAATCAGCGCCCCCCGGTTGTTAATCGAGGCAGCAATAATGTCCCGACGCTCCATCTCGGGCAGTAACCGGTTCATGGAAGCTTCTACCTGACCCAGCCATTCGCCATCAGTGGCGATCAGGATAGCCTGGGCATCTTCATCATGTTCCGCCTGGGAGAACAGGTCCATGGCAATCCAGTCTGGATCGGTCCCACCATCGGAGATCACAAGAATTTCCGATGGCCCGGCAATCATATCGATGCCAACCTGGCCATAAACCATCCGTTTCGCCGTCGCGACATAGATATTGCCCGGTCCGACAATCTTGTCGACTTTCGAGATGGACTCTGTCCCCAAGGCCAGCGCCGCCACGGCCTGGGCACCGCCGATGGTGAAGACCCGATCAACCCCAGCAATAGCTGCGGCAGCCAATACCATCTCATTAACAACACCATCAGGCGTGGGCACCACCATGACAATCTCGGACACGCCTGCCACTCTCGCGGGAATTGCGTTCATCAAAACCGATGACGGATAGGCGGCACGCCCACCGGGCACATAAATACCTACCCGATCCAGGGGCGTCACCTTTTGCCCCAGCACTGTGCCGTCATTCTCTTCATACTGCCAGGACGATTGCTGCTGCTGTTCATGGTAACGGCGGATACGGTCTGCAGCGCATTGCAAGGCATCGAACTCGGCATCAGAGATAGCTTTCAGCGCTTCCGCCATCCGCTGTTCACTGAGTTCCAGCTCAGCCATTGTGTCAGCGGTAACACGATCGAAGCTTCGGGTGAAATCAACCACTGCAACATCACCGTCATGACGAACCCTGTCGATAATCTCGGCAACCGTTTGTTGTACTGCCTTGTCAGAAACGGATTCCCAGGCAAGCAATTGATCCAGCCGTTGATCAAAATCCCCTGCACCTGCCACCAAACGGGCCGGCTTTAACAGTAATGGGGTAGCACTCATGACAACTCTCCCTTTTCGCTGCGCGCCCTGTCAACCGCCTCAGACAGGGTCTTGATCAATACGGACAACGATCGGTGCTTCACTTTCATTGCCGCCTTGTTCACCACCAGCCGCGAACTGATATCGGCAATAACTTCACGAGGCTCCAGCCCATTGGCCCTGAGCGTGTTCCCGGTATCCACCACGTCAATAATACGATCCGCTAAACCAATGAGCGGCGCCAGCTCCATGGAACCATAGAGCTTGATAATGTCGACCTGCTGCCCAAGACCGGCATAATAACGCTTGGCTACATTGACAAATTTGGTTGCGACACGCAGCCGCTTGCCCGGTATATCCTGCTGATCAACCGGCGCAGCAGTCATAAGCCGGCAACGGGCAATATTCAGATCCAACGGTTCATAGAGTTCCTGGGAACCATGTTCCATAAGGACATCCTTGCCGGCAACGCCTAGATCGGCGGCCCCATATTCAACATAGGTCGGCACATCACTGGCGCGAACGATCAACAACCTGACGTTGGGCTGGTTGGTCGGAATAATCAGTTTGCGGGTCTTTTCCACATCTTCGGCAGGACGGATATCCGCCGCTTCCAGCAAGGGACAGGTATCCCTCAGGATACGCCCCTTGGAGAGCGCGATAGTGAGTACTTCTGTCATTATTGTGTCCGGCGTCAGTTTTTATACGATGGTTTCAGCCTTTATGGGCGGATTCTGCCACAGACAGCATAGCGACTAAAGCGCTGATCAGACCTGAATCATTTTCAACAGTAAATTAATACAATAGGTTAAACAGCGAGCAAACTGTAAAGCCTAATGATGTACTTTCACTAAAATGTGTGTGCCTACTTCATTTACGGACTGAGCAACACTCAACCTCTGCTCAAAAATAGCTATAATTGTGCTCAATACCAATGCCCGTGTTGAACAACTTGTAACAGAGTTGATGATTATGCCGCTAAATGTTCAACCTGAAAGCGATCCCGACTGGAGCAATATAGCCAATTGCTACTCTTATGCCTGTAATGATAAACACCCCTCAAATGGTTATTTCGGCGGAGCTATACCTGGCTCCACAAAAGGAATACCTGCTTTTCCCGGCCCTGATTACCACAACCGTTTGATTAAAGGAGCTATTGCTGACGGAATGATATATTGCGCTGACAATGATTTAACCCACTTACCAAGTATTATGGATGGACATTACCTCGTCCTTCTTTTGGCTGACAACAATGGATTCCACTGGATGCGGTACGATCACTTCCTGAACAGGTGGAGTTGGAAATCAGGTAATTCAGGCTCCGTTTATTACAATGTTTTTAACATATCGAAAAACTATTGCGAATATATCAACATGGAAAACCTGTCACGTGCTCTTACTTCGGAGCGAAGAAATTATATCTGGAACACAGAAATGCAGTTCATTGCATTTTTTCAAGTACCATCACTTGGCATCAATGTATCCTCGCCAAGATTAAAAAGGAAAAGCATGGCCATTTCTTAAACACTCCTTATCAAACGCACTAAAAAATGTCTATTTAAGCATTCCAGACAAGTAACAAACACTTCTACAATTAATAAGGAATATCGTAATTTTGCCAATAGCTATTGCTGTCAAAATACGTCACAAGAGCCTTTGGTAGCGATCGCCTTGCATCTATAGCCATATATATCTCGCTTCCATGTATACCAAGTGCTGCTTGATAAAGTGCAATGGGCAGATATGAGCAGATCGCACCTGAAAAAGGGCCATTATGTGGACGCAGTGCATCTGGTGGTGATTGGCGGCAATTCCTATACAAGTAGTCTGCATATTGACGTGCTTTATAGCCAAATGACGATCTTCCAAAAAAAGCAGTCAATATTGAAGGTATATCATAGACATTCGGAACGGTTATACTTGCCTCTGACATGAAGCCTAGGCTCTCAAGCCTATCATTATTATGTAGCCAAAACATCGCTATATCGGAGACTTCTGTACCAACAGAATCCACATCAAGACGATAACCCGACCAACAAGTAGTGTCTGTAATGTATATTTGATCCAAAGCCAAGCCCCCCACCCTGTAAGATGAAAAATCCAGGGCTGTTGAGCCCTTTCAGCAACGATAGCGGCATGTGTAATGAGATCCTCAGGCCTGCCTGAACGCTTATGCTCAATAAGTACATCACCAGGTTCCAGCTCCCCATAGTGATGGACAGCACCATATACCTTCATAAACCTTATGCCTCACCTCACAACCGGACACATGCCATTAAGTCACGCACTTTTGTTTATGATTCTCCGCTATTATTTAGATCAACCATACCGGTTAAAAAACGAATTAATCGTTCAGAAAACGATCTAAATATTAAATGGGTGGGAAATACACAAAGCGAACAGCAGACAATCAACAACGCAACACACTTAGCAACCTTAACCGCCACCACCTAAACACCAGCAGCCATAATCAGGTAATATCAAATACCAGCTGATGATTTTGAAGGCTTACATCAATATGATTAATAGGCAATTTTTCCGTCAAACGCTTTAAACAGTCAACCGACAAGCGAGGCAATAGGTTTCGATTGACTAACTGCTCTATCGCTCGCGCACCAACCAGTGGATTATTGTTCCATGCAACCAGCTGCTCAACCACCGCGTCACTGACCGTCAGTGTTGCCTTGTACTGGTCCGCAACATTCTTGCGAATGCGCTCCAACGCCAGCCTGCAGATGATACGCATATCTTCAGTACCCAGCGGTAAATAGGGAACGATAACCACACGCCCCAGAAACGCGGGTTTGAAATAATTCAGCAACTCACTTTGGATAGCTTCAAGAATCTCATCACGCGTTGGTTTACGCTGATCATTTTGCAGATATCGGTCTACGACCTCCATAATCGCATAATCAGCCGCATTGGATGTCATGATGATAATGCTATTACAGAAATTGACTTCCCGGCCTTCACTGTCACTGATACAGCCCCGATCGAATATCTGATAAAAAATATCGTGTACACCAGGGTGAGACTTCTCCATTTCATCCAGCAACAACACCGAATAAGGTTTACGCCTGACAGCTTCCGTCAACAGACCACCTTCTCCGTAACCGACATATCCCGCTGGCGATCCCAGTAATTGAGAGATTTTATGTTCTTCCTTGAATTCAGTCATATTCAGTGTCGTGAGATTTTGCTCACCACCAAACAGCTCTTCCGCCAACGCCAGTGCGGTTTCCGTTTTACCCACGCCGGAAGGACCACACATCAGGAACACACCGGAGGGTTTACGGCGATCCGACAGGCCCGCCCGACTGGTCCGAATGCACTGACAAAGCTCTTTCAGCGCATCATCCTGACCAATCACCCGCGCCGTCAGGTGTGATTCCAGCGTCAGCAGTCGCTGAATTTCATCTGACAGCATGTTATTGATGGGAATCCCCGTCCAACTGGACAGTATGGAGGCAATAATTGCACTATCCACCCGGGGAAATACCATAGGCTGTTCTTGTTGGAGCTGCTCCAGTTCTTTGCGCTGTTGCAGTATTTTTTCACACTGCGCCTGTGACGACGGCTCAACGGGCATTTCTTTATCGTTTTCCCGCTGCAAAAAAGCACTATCCGCTTGGGTTTCCAGCTCCGCGAGATCCTCCACCAACACGCGTTCTTTTTTCCATCGTGCGTATAAATCATCCAGTGACTGTCGCGTACTGGCTCTTGCCTGCTCGAGTTTATCAAGACTCTCCTCAAGATCAGCATGCCCTGCCGCCCGATCTCTACGCTGCTCATTGAGCTCGCGTTCTATATAAGCATATTGGTGCTCAAGCTCTTCTATGACTTCAGGAAGCGCATGCCGGGAAAGGCCAACACGGGAACAGGCCGTATCCAGCAGGCTAATGGCCTTGTCGGGAAGCTGTTGCTCCGGTAAATAACGAATCGCAAGCTTCACCGCCGACACCACCGCGTCATCATGAATACGCACGTCATGGTGCGCTTCCAGCGATCGAGCAACGCCGCGCACAATGTGGCAGGATTCTTTTTCATCCGGCTCCAACACCTTTACCAGCTGAAACCGGCGAGCCAAGGCCGCATCTTTTTCAAAGTATTTTTTGTATTCGGCCCATGTGGTCGCACCGATTGTCCGTAGCTCGCCCCGAGCCAACGCTGGTTTCAATAAATTAGCTGCGTCATTTTGTCCGGCCGTGCCACCAGCACCAATAAGGGTGTGCGCTTCGTCAATGAATAACAAAACAGGCGTTGGCGCGCTCCTGACTTCATTCATCAGGTCCTTAAGACGACTTTCCAGTTCGCCCCTGATACTGGCGCCGGCCTGCAACAAGCCCAAATCCAATGTATGCAGGGCGACCCCCTTCATGCTTTCAGGAACTTCACCTGTAATAATACGTTGTGCTAATCCTTCAACAATGGCGGTTTTACCCACGCCCGGGTCGCCGACCAGTATTGGATTGTTTTGGCGCTGGCGTGACAATATATCGATTACCTGACGAATCTCTTTTTGGCGACCGATGATCGGACGCAGCTCCCCATTCCTCGCAGCATCAGTAAGATTCACCGTATATTTATACAATGCGCCCTTTGCCGACGCTCCGGTACCTGCACCTTGAAGTTGCGACATAGAACTTTCAGCAGGACTGTCGCCCTCCCCCTGTCCTTCCGCCATAGCCTGCAGGCTTTCCAGTGAGATTCTCTGTAATTCCCTGGCCATCGGAGAATCAAGAACGGTGTACTGTGCTTTCTGTAATAACGCCAGTAGAAGGTCAAATGCCGTAATAACATCATGTTGGCAGTTTACCGAGGCGACCAACCAGGCATCCTGGATCAACGCCAAAATTGACATGGAAAGCGACGGTGTCCCTGTATCACCCTTTTCCAGCCTGGCCAGTCGAGCTTCGAGATCCGACAAGATGATTTGCCGGGATAATTTCTGAGAATTGATAACCGTTTCAATGTCAGCGCTCGGCTCAGAAAACAGCATTAACAACCAATGCTCAATTTCAATGTACCGATGCTGATGCCGCACACACAGACCCGCGGCTGATTCAAGCGACTTACGCAAACTTGGGTCGAGTTTGCTGATCAGGGTCTTTAGTTCCAGCGATTGCATAATTTAACGCACAGGAAAACTCGCAATTATTCGACAATTACGATTCTCCCTCCTCATTCGTTGTCCCTTCTTCATCGGCAGGAGCAGTATCTGACTCACCGTCTGTATTGGCGGATTTCTGTTCTATCGACGGTAATATTTCATTATCCAGAAAAATTTCAATGTCTTGCATGATCAGCTGTTTGACCTCATCCATACCGATGGGAGGATCGTCCCCAACCCGTCCGGCATTTACACTATCGACAAGTTCAGACACAATCTTACTAAGGGCTTCACCCACATTGTCTCTCAACTTTGGGAGAATCAATCCCAGTTGAAACTTAAAAACAATATCTTCACTCATGTAGACACTACTCTTACTCAGCAAACCCTAGTCTTTATGCAATATTTCTATAATGCACAAAACGAATGACGGGCCGGTCTTACTTAGGACATCATCAACCCTGAAAACAAGGCACACTGACGTCCATAAGTTTTCATATTTAACCCGGAAAACGAACATCCATTATGTTTCAGCAATGGTGCTCATCTCGACTTCCGGCGTATCCAAATTATATTGAAAGGTGACAGCCGGCTCACGAGCCAGTAATTTCCCTTTATTATCCCTTTTAAATAAGTAATCGATACGCAATATTGTCCTGTAGGCAAGCCAGTATCGTTCAAGCTTACCGATGTCTTCTTCCCAATTACATATCCTGACCCCCCCAAGAGTATATTGAAGCATGATATTCATGCCTTTCTTACCCGCTTCTTGCCGGGTTGCGATGATATCAACCGTAAGACTGGGCTCTGCCAACGAGATGATATTTTCCAGAAAAAGACCGGTTGTTAAATCGGGTTCCTTCCCAATATAAAATGGCATCAGGCTCGGCTTGTCAGACCCTGTTTCTTCGCCCGCCCCCACAGACATCGGTGCAAATCTGTTAACCTGAACGGCAGCCTGACCCACTTCAAACCATTTTGCATTACTATCAAGATCCAGTCCCTGGGCAGTATCTATTACCGTGGTATCACCCTTGAAATAGTCAGAAAACTCACGAATAGCAACGTAAATACCTGTATTCGTACTCACTGCGCCCACCTTAATAGAAATTGACAAATAGAAAGGCAATAGCCATTACAATTTCAACGTATTAAAAATGCAAAAACCATCTCAATAAAAGCTAACTTTCATATTCAGCAAACCTTCACAATCCTGAAGCCCCATGCGAACTAGAGCACATATGTCAGACCTTCAGTCATTGACGACGTCTTACTTACAACGATTATTCAGTGACAGGTTGAGTCCGGAGATTCCCAGCTGAATACACTGACTACCTCGTTCCTTAATTTCAAGCCATTGGCGGTGCACCCTGTCCTCATAATGCCTGAATTGAACAAGGAAACCGATATATCGAGCCTGTGGCTCCAGCTCGATTCTTTTCCGCCACACATCACCCGGACGGATAGAAACGGGAGGCTGTAAGTGCACTAACTGGTTCCCCAGTGCAACATCTGCTTTGTTCTGATAAAGGTCAAGAAAGTTAGCCATCTGAAAATTACCATAATCTGACAACTGGTAGATTTTTACAAAAACAGGGCTTGCTTCCTGGTTATCAGAAGGATTTATATATTCACTAGCCTTTATAACAATATCTACATAGCGTGCATGTCCGGAGTTAAAACTACACCCTTGAAGAAGCAGATAGCAGCAGAGTATGGCTATCAGATAATATTTTTCAAGATTCGTTAACGACTTCATCGTTTATTAACCAACCATGACGAGACACGTTTAGTAATACGCAGCCTCTATACAATGTGTAATCATCTGACTGCCCAGATTGATGAAGAGTGGCAATCGTTTTTCCTGCGAAAACCCCTCATCGCCGTAACAGGAAGCAACCAGTACCGCCGCAGCAACACTATTACCAAACAACTGCGCAGAGGGCTCCACCACTGCCCCTCCCTCTACAATATTGCCACCACTATAGAAAACCGCCAGTGAAAGCCAACCGACGGGCGAATATGAGCCGGCAATATCCAAGCCATCACGATTGAGGCAACGACTCTCTTCCAACCCATCGCTCAGCCAGCGATTCACATTATCCACTACACCCTGCTCTTCCTGATTACATTTAAAAGCGATTTTCTCCAAGCAACCCAACCCCCATACAATAGCATCCTGATGACCCAGAGCATGGGCAATAACCTGTACACAGTCGCTATAAAGCTGCCGTTGATTCAGCAATCTCAAACTGGCTAAAACATCTGAATGGTCAGACAGGAGATCGATAGATTCATCAGTTATACCGATATCATTAATGACTGCCCTTAAGTCTTTGATCCTGAGCCCACGATCACTCATGACATACAACCACGGGGAACACTAGTTAATCCTTACAATCCCACCCTGGTTGACCAGGTTAACCCCGGCTTTGACCTGGGTTTGTATTTTCCCATTCACATCAACCAGCAAACCGGAAACGGACGCCTTGAATGAGGCGTCCAGTGTCATGGTTGCCGCTTTCGCCGTCAATTTTCTTGAATCAATATCAACTAAAGTACCATTAATGGTGATTCCGGCGGGGGTGATCTCAATTGTGCTGCTGCCAGACTGGATGACGACTCCCTGTGGGGACTCGATCGTTGTTTTACCCTTCGCATTTAATGCCGTTTCTCCGGCAGACTTTATGGATACGGCAGCCTTTGAGTCACAGGTGTAATCTTTGCCTGTTTTCATCAGAGCCGCCGCCTCCGTTTCATGGGTCATATCTTCTTTTGATTTGACCGTGAGTGTCTTTTCAACTTCTGTCAGAGATTCTCCGGTCACCGTCATGTGCGTATTATTTTTCACCTGGCACAACATATCTTTTTGTGCCTGTATGAAGAGTTCCTCACTGTCCTTCGTATCACAGACACGAAAAATATGGCAATCGTCTTCCTGGCCCTGCGGCGTAGAACGGGTTTTCAGTATGAGGGTATCAACAGCCACCTCGACAGGTTTATTAACGGCAGTATACAAAGAGCCCGTGACAAACGGCTGATCCGGATCGCCATCAAAAAAATCGATGACAACCTGATGCCCCACCCGGGGCAAAACGCTACTGCCATAACCGTCTCCCGCCAACGCTTGCCTGACAGGCAACCAACACGGAAACTCCCCATTCTTATCCCAGTGGAACAAAACCTGCACACGTCCTGTATCATCGGAATGAATTTCTTCGCCTTCCGGCCCCGTAACCGTTGCCTTCTGTACACCATCCATCACTTTTCTCTGCAGAGGATCACTCCTGTATACCGCCGAGACCGGAAAGCAACAGAAACTGTTTTCATAGTGAATATCATTGATCAGCAAAGAATCAGAGGAAGACGTCAAACGATGCTCCATAGCCGATATGATATGCACACCGTTTTGCGCCTGATCAGGGTGGCCTTGCAAAGTAAACCGTAACCCTGCGTGTAAATAAGGAAGGCGACTGGTACAAGTGGCAGAGTATCGCTCAGAGCCGCGATATTCCAGACAACGCGATACCGCCTGATTCAAGGTATCCTGACAAACCTGACGACTCTCCCAACGCATACTGGGTCCAATGCCCATGCCATCGGCTGGTGTAACACAGCGGCTTACCATGGTTTCACCTCTGGCCGGGTCAAAACCGGTATATTCCCAGCTTCCACCAACAATCGTATTCCTGGTCAACCAGCTCTCCAGTGAGGGACCTTCAGGCATAACCTCGGATCTGCGTACACTGATTTTATTCTGCGTGGACTGACGGAAACTCTGGTTAGCATTACCAACAACCATTTCGTGGCCATTTTCATCACAGGCAAAATAAAAATGATAGCCTTCTTCAAAGAGTAATCGCGTTACAAAATCATAATCACTTTCCTGGTACTGGATACATAGAGGTTTTATGGTATCGGGTTGTGAGAGAAGCGTTAGTTCATGTTCAAATTTATAGTTACTTATCACGTCCTCAAGAATATCCCCCAACGGGACTTCCTGAAAAATACGGGAATTAATGGTTTCTTTAAGCAGATCAAGCCACGGGACTAAGGTCACTTCCCAGCAAAACATATCGATATTAGGCCTTGAAGGTTGTGCATACAAAGCACGTACATAGCCATGACAGATCGTATAAACCTGCCTTTGCCCTTCCTCATCAATAGACAAAAGGAAACACCCTGTCTTGCCGACCTGATCCTCGCCTATGACTTCATCAGAAAGGATAAAAGCCTTTGCTATAAATGGTTGATTTATAGATTCTGAAACACTCAGCTCTACCGCAATATACTCTTTTCCGGAGGCATCCAAAAATCTTAACGACCTCGTAGATGCGACTACATTTGGCATATTCGTTACTGCATAAGATATTGTCCGACTACTATAGCATAGTCTCAAAACTCAACAGGTAATGCTGATCATGAAGTCACAGCTGGCATCACTGCTTTCTTCTTTAACTGACCATGACGTTTTATCAATAAGACCCATAAACGACGAAGACTATATAATATTCAATGAACTTTTACTCAACGCTCAAAGTGCGTTAAAAAACTGGAGAAATGAACCCGATGATGAAATGCTTGACAGCCTGGAGCAGGCTAACCAAGACAGCTGGGGCAGCTTATCTGAATGGCTTATCAGCCGCATACTGGATGATGACTGGAATCCTGAATGGCTTGGCTGGTTAATCTATTGCTGTCAATTCTCTTCCTCCCCATGGGAAAACCTGAATAATACACTGAAACTCGCCGCAACCTGGCTGGATAAACAAACACCGTACCCGAATAACGACACAGAAGATAATTTCCAAAACGGTATGACTAAGCTCAATACAATAATAGGCGATTTCGGTGGTACACCTTTACTGGGTGAAACCCTTAACTTATTGCCTTTGCTAGCGCAAAAAAACCAACACCATATTGAAGCATTAACCGTTGAAGAAAAGACAGCATTAAAACGCAACCTATCCCCTCAAAACACCGATGAAGCCTCACGAATACGACAACACTTGACTGAATCAACAATACTGTTACAACAAATTGCCCAAAAAAGTACGGAGCCTGTCAATATTGAAACATCGACATTACAAAAATGGATAAACCGAAGCATTGCAATCATTAATGACTATATCGGACAAGCACCTCAGGAATCGAGTATTGATAACTGCACGCCAAACCCAAAAGAAATAGTAGCCAATACAAACCCCGCCCCGACCAGGGGTGTCGGTGCTGATAGTCATTTAATGCTCGCCAGTCGCAAAGATGCTATCAAAAATCTCACGCTCGCTTATCGCTATTTTATTACCTGTGAACCATTAAGTCCTTTACCTTATCTACTTGAAAAAGCACTTCGCTGGTCTGATTACACACTGCCAGAGTTATTAAATACTGAGCTTGAGGATGACCAGGAGACATTGGAGCGATTATGTTCGCAACTTGGACTCAGTGAGATCACCGAAACTGACAGACTCATTAAGGATGACGACGATGAGGTGGATGATGACGAGGAAGAGGCTGAAGACAGCCTCCATGAAGACTAACGTTATTGTGATAAAATTATCCTTTCCCCGGACGGCGGCACCCTGAGACACTTAGCACTGCAAGCCGTCCACCTATTAAATGTCAGTAAAAGTGAAGTTCCATCTTTACGCTAGAACCAGCCCGGCAATAATTATACCCAGCTCATACAATATATATTTATATACCCTGTTAAATACACGATCACCGACTATAGTTCTTCAGGTTTCAAGCAATGCTCTTGCTCTTCTTACTTAAAAGCATATCCAGCAAGTAATGTTTACCGTTTGAGGTCAGATCTCAATGCCCCTTGACTCACAGCATAAGCGTATACGTAAGAACAGGGTATCCATCACTTATGATGTGGAAACCTATGGCTCTATAGAAGCACGGGAGCTGCCTTTTATCATCGGTGTGATGGGTAACTTTTCGGGCATGCTTCCTGAAGATCAGCAAATCCCCCTTCATGAACGGCAATTCATCCAGATTGATCAGGACAATTTTGACACCGTCATGGCACGCCTGAAGCCACAAATATCAATCACGGTTGAAAACACATTATCCAATGACCCTGAAAATGAAACACTGTCCTGTGACCTCTCATTTAGGAAAATGAAAGATTTTGAACCTGACGAACTGGCAAAGCAGATTCCCGATATCAAGGAAATGATAGACGCACGCAATCAACTGTTAGTCTTACTCAGCAAGGCTGATCGTTCACGGGATCTTGAGCGGGGGCTTAAGGATGTACTGAAGAACAGTGATTTGATGGCAAAACTCAGTGCTGAGTTAGGCATTGAGCCTTAACGCCCCGCTTGGGCGCGCGGCAGTATGAAAAGTTTCCCGTATAACGTTGAGATCAATACACAGTGATAGACGAATCCACCGAATCAGCCTCTGAAGAAGCAGAAGCAAGGCGAGAAGCTTCACTGCTGGACGAAATACTGGAAGCCAGTGAGGATAGTGTACTGAAACAGCTGGTCATGGCTCGCGGACAATGTTCAGTCGAAGAATTGAAAGGCTTACTGGTTCGAATGTGCAAGCAATACGCCGATGGACAAATACAATGGACAGAAAGTCTGTTGAAAACGATCAATACTGCCGTTGCCCACATCGACAAAAGCATCAGCCAGCAAATGCGCACAGTCATGAAAGCCCCCGAGCTACATGACGTGGAGGGTCGTTGGCGTGGTTTGCAGTCTCTCGTTAAAAATTCCGAGTTAGGCTCCGATTTAAAGATTAAGGTCTTTAACATCAACAAAAACGATTGTTTTAAGCAGTTTCAGGAATCACCCACCATTGATAGAAGCCCCCTGTTCAATACGATTTACCACCATGAATACGGCACTGCCGGAGGCGAACCCTACGGCGTTCTGCTGACGGATTTTACCTTCGGATACAAAGGGCAGGATGTCGCACTGATGCGGGCTCTCACCGAGGTTGGAGCCGCAAGCCACATGCCTGTCATTGCAGCAGCCTCACCAGCCATGTTCGGGATCCCCGATTTTCCCGCGTTTGCCGAAGGTCGACCGGTTGCCCCGGGTTTCAATTCACCCACCTACAACCAATGGAATAATTTCAGATCCACGGAAGACGCCCGCTATCTTGTACTCACGCTGCCAAGGGTCATGGCTCGTGAACCTTACGGGAAGGATGCAAACCCCGTTGAAGCATTTGATTTCGAAGAGTTTGAGGTTGACGAGAACGGAACACCCATTTTCGAGCCCAACACAGATTTCGTCTGGTGCAACGCCTGCTTCGCACTCGGCCTCAAAATCTCTGAGTCGTTCTCCCGTTTTGGCTGGTGCACTGCAATACGCGGTATGGAGAATGGTGGCAAGGTCGAAAACCTTCCCAACTACGTCTACAAAGCCCCGACTGGCGACCTTATTCAGCAGTGTCCCACGGAGGTAAACATCACGGATGAGCGTGAAAAAGAACTCAGCGACCTGGGTTTTCTGCCATTGATTCATTACAAAACCACCTGTCATGCAACCTTCATAGGCGCACAGACGACTCAGAAACCGAAAGTCTATGAAAACCCGGATGCAACAGCCAACGCAGCCATATCTGCCCGACTGCCTTACATGATGGCAGCAGGGCGGATCGCACATTATCTTAAAGTCATCGGACGAGATCGTATTGGCTCTAATATTGAAGGCGCTGAACTGCAGCAGGAACTCAGTACCTGGCTTGGAAAATATACCAATGCGGCAGCCGTGAGTAATGATGCACGCGCAAAATTCCCCTTAAAGGAATCCTCCGTCAGGGTTGTCGAGCAGCGTGGTCGTCCGGGTTGCTACTCAGCTGTTGCCTATCTCCGTCCCTGGCTGCAATTGGAAGAGCTGACGGCCTCACTCAGGCTTGTCGCCAGCATTCCAAGTTAATCACCGCCATCATGAAAAACATCCACTATTTGAGAGCACAAATACATCATCTGGTCCTGGCAAGCGGTCAGGTAATCGATAAGCAAATCATGCGTGTTTGCCAAGATACAGCGTTCACAGAGCTTCATAACGCGTGGTGCAACCTCTATTACCTCACGTCGATCATCAGTTCTGGACGAAACTGTTTTATCCGGTTGCTGGACCTGACCATGCAGGAACTGGTAGAGGATATTAAGCAGTCAGCGGCCTTACAATATACCGTTATTTATAACCTGGTGTACCACCGAGAGTTTGATACCCAGGGGGGTACCCCCTTTGGGTTGCTGGTTATCGATTTTCCAATCAACCTACTGGGTATACGGACAAAAACACACCTATACCTGTTATCCGCTATGGCACACATTGGGCAAGATGCACTCTGCCCTGTCATTTTCCCGATGGATGAACAGTGGCTTGCCCCGGAAACCGATCGAATAGCCTTTCTGGAAGAACGTATACTTCGCATTTATAACAGCCTTCCACTGGCAGATTACCGGGCACTGCGAAAACAACCCCATAGCCTTTATTTGGGGCTTGTTTGGCCTGGCGCCTACTTGATCGAAAACGATTCCCCATCGCAACATTATAAAATATCTGGCGCCATTTGCCTGGCTGCCTGTGTCATCAAGGAGTTTGACCTATACAGCTGGTTCTCAGGCTTGCAGTGCTGGGGCGCAGAAGAAGAAGGCGGCGCCATTCTCCCTGTTCCCGAAGGCGCCACAGTGCAGGCAACACTGCAGTTCTCCGAATCACTTGACCAGCTTTATTCCAGGCTGGGTATCATGCTGCTATCCTCAACCTGGCTCGAAGGCCTACCCGGACTCTTCACACAGACCCTGCTTCACCGCTTCCCAGACCATGACAAACCCGGGCAGCCAGCGAAAAAATCGGAAGAGCCGCTGCCTTGGCTCCTGATTGCATGCAGAGCTGCGCATTACCTGAAGGTTATTTTGCGTGAAAATATTGGTCAGGTTCTCTTAGCTGAAGACTGTCGCCAGATATTGGACAAGTGGATACAGAAATACTGCCTCACCTCTAAAACCATGACCCATGAGTCATTTGCCAAATTCCCATTCAATAAAGCCAAGGTTCGCGTGGCCTACTCTCCCGTCGATGATTCACACATGACGGTCAGCCTGGATCTATCGCCGAACCTTCCGCCCGGCATGATAGCAGAACCATTAGCTTTGAAGGTGATACATAAAAAGGGCGGCAGGTAGGAGTTAAACGTGTTTGAACAATTTACAGATGCAGGCACCAATCGTGACCAAACGCAGTTTGGTGTTATGACATCCTTATCCAATCTGCTATCCAGTCGAGTACCTCTGACACCGCCAGGCCTGGCTGAATGTCTGCCCTTGTTTCGCTATGGTATGCCCAGTCTCTTCACGCCGATCTGTGATATTGACCGTGTCTGCAGTGATCTCAAAGCCGCCATTCTGTACTTCGAACCACGTATTGAGAAAGTCAGTATCACTGTTGACATGAAGCCTGACAAAGCATTGTCTATCTCGATTGAAGGCTGGATGACGATTGACCAACAAGCAACGCCCATCAGGTACGTCCTCAGCTAATGGCTAACCACAATTTCTGGCAAGCGCAGTCAGACGACCATAACCTCAGAAATTACATTGAGCAGGAAGTTAACGCGTTGCATCGCGAGCTTGCTCAATTCGAGCAACGTCATCCTGACATTGCCAAAAAATTACAATTACTGGGAGGACGCCCAAAAGACCCTGACATGACGTTAATGCTGGAAGGGATTGCACTACTCATGGCAAGGCTTCAGCAGCGCCTGGACAGCAATTACGACGCCATTGCTGAACAATTATTAAATATCATGGCGCAAGAGGTCACAGCCCCCCTGCCAGCCGCTGCCATCATAGAGCTTCTGCAACTGAAAAACCGAACCCATGTCAATTTGGATGCAGACAGTCAATTCATTGTTAATTCCGAACACGAAGGGCAACAGGATTTCAGAACCCCATTTAACGTCAGCATTCCACCATGGCAGGTCGATTCTGCCAACCTGAGTCGCGGGCCCTTTCCGCTGCCCACTACGATGACCGAAGGCGCACGTATCGGTCTTCAGATCGTGTGCTCAACAGAGCTGGCTGGCTTGGCCATTCCTGCCATCGAACAGCAACAACTGGATTTCTATATTAATCCTCAGGCACCATTATCCAACCTGCTCTTTGATCTAATGGCAAGCCCAGCATCGCAAATACTGATAGGTGATGGTGGAACCTATAGTGTTGTCGACTGCAAACAGCTCTTACTGCCGGCCTTTTCAGATCAACGCAGACTACTCAACAGGGATGAACGGCTATTTCCAGCCTTACAACTGCTCCGTGAGTTCTTTGCCTATCCGGACTTCTTTCGATTCCTTCGGCTTCCACTGCACAGCGTGAGTGAGCGATTGGCCTCCAGCCAGTTGGTCATCTGGTTACTCTTTGAAGATTGTCCTGAACCACTACTCAAGCGTGTCACAGAAGATCATATCAAGCTGCGATGCCTGCCGATCGTTAACCTTTATGAGCAGCTGATGGAACCGATCAATATGAACGACGAGCACGTACAGTATCCATTGAAAAATAACCCTCGCTACCCTAACAGCCGGGTGTATCAGGTACAGTCGGTTGAGGATGTGACCGACCCGTCCAAGATACATGCTTTAACGCCAATATCCGATTGTGCCCGGGGTGATCAGTATTCCGAGCTCTATTGGAATTTTTTGCGGAGGTCATCGGACGATTCCCTGATATTCATGGATACCCGCCCCTTCCGGGCGTCGCAACACGGACGCATCATTTCATCGCGCTGCCTGTGCTATGACATGTCGACCCATGAACTGCCTCCCTACACACCGATAAAACCGCTCTTTGATTGCCTTCCCGGGTCTACAGCGCAAGTGCTTGTGCGCAGCTGGTCTGTGCGTGGGCTGGAAGACCGTCGACCTGGGTGGCTTTTACTGGGTTCACTATTACTGAATCCACGAAATCTATTTTGCGGCGATAACATAGAAGAACGCCTGAGCAACATCATGGCACTGTTTTTTCGTCAAGACAGTGGCTTGGATTCAGCGATTATCAATGCCATCAAATCCATTGTCTGTGAGCAGGAAGTCTGCCCTGTCAGTCATAATACCCACCGTCATATGGTGAGTTTAGGATGCCGTTTTGAAATCAGGCTTAAAACCCCAACCTTTGACAACCTGCCAACCTTACTGTTCCTGCGCTTTATTGAACAGTTGTTGGCATACTGGCGACCTTTTGGCAATCATAGCCATTTTATCGCTGGCTTACACAATGAGCGTGGCTGGCGTTGGGATTTTGGGCGACGCGTGGATGCATAAGACATGAGTTCAGCCAACAGCAAACCATTATTGAATAATGTCTGGTTATCTCGCCTTCGAAATTCGCCCATGGATTTTGAGTTTATTCAGGTTCTTCGAATACTGTCTGACTCACCCGTATTCCAAGATAAGCTATCACTGGCACCGCTCTCTTCAGGCGAATACACCCGCGCCGAAATCGGTGACTTAAAACGCGCCTATAATGCATACAAATTGACGGTATCAAAACCTGCGCTAACGGGAACATACGGTGTACTTCCCCACAGCTTGAGGGATCTTGTTAGAAAAGTTATTTATGAAAATAGCAGCCATAGCCTGGAAGACTTCATCAACGTGTTTAATAACCGGTTACTTTGGTCACAATACCATACCGATGCTGCACGTTATTTAGCGCTCTACCTAGAAAGCAAGATACGACACTCTTCCTTTGGAGAAACACCAGGCTTTAACTTTTCTGGCAATGTTTTTAATAACATAGATAATCTGGAATATCATCCTTATGCGATCAGCCTGTGCATGAATACCAATTCATTGGCCGGTGCTGAAAAGCTCCTTTCCAACTACCTGAAATCGACTGTCTCTATCGAGCGTGATAAAGGAAAGCGCTGGCCTATTGACCACGACCGCTGTTGGAAAATCAGCAGTTCTAGTCGGTCAAACGAATTCAAACTTGGAAGGAATACCGTCATCGGTCGACATGCCTGGCTACTGGGTGAAACAGTGAGTATTATCCTGCATTATAAAAATAATATTCAATGGCAAAAACAACTACGTTACACACCACGATTCACAGAGAAAGTCGTTAACATCACTCGCTCTATACTACCCTTTCATTTTGTACGCTACTTTATTGAAATACCTGCCTCCGAGTCCACAGCCATGATTTTATCAGCAAGAAAAAAAATCTATCGACTTGCTTACCATACGACGTATTACAAAAACAAAAAGCAATATATGCGTATCTCATGGAAATAATTATCAGCCAACA
This sequence comes from Kistimonas scapharcae, assembly GCF_039540975.1. NCBI lineage: Bacteria > Pseudomonadati > Pseudomonadota > Gammaproteobacteria > Oceanospirillales > Endozoicomonadaceae > Kistimonas > Kistimonas scapharcae. The sequence continues at coordinate 131 of NZ_BAABFL010000004.1, read as the reverse complement.
AGAGTAACATCAAGGTATATCTTAGAGTAACCTAGGCGGTGTTAATATAGCCTTAACTCCCGCTTAACGATCTGAAGAAGTAAGGCTAAATTGAATGAAGAGAGCGTCCCCTGTGCTCTTCAGGCAAAATA
>NZ_BAABFL010000003.1:0-35350 GCF_039540975.1 Kistimonas scapharcae | reverse complement strand
ATTCCGAGACTGGCAAATATTATCGAATACGCCTCATGCTGGCTGCCATGTGGTCTGCACAGGAGTTTTTGAGTACTTACCTCGTTTCCTGAACAAATATAGAAGCAACTTTTTTATCTTTGAAAAGATCCATATCTCAGAATGTTCTTGATTTATGACTTGCGTATAATAGGGGTTTATATGAACCGAATTCGCATAAAATGCTACCTAGTTATCAAATTTTTCAAAAAGGCTTGGCATATAAGTAGATATATCTTTAATTCATTATTTGGTTGTTTATCAGACAGTTCGCATAAAGCAAGACTTTGCTATTAAATATTTGAAAATTTCATGTGAAATAAAAGGTTTTCAGACTTGGAGCTTTTCTACAATAGGCGAACTCGGTCAAAGTCTAAGAACATAATTAACGAGATGTTTGGAGTTTTGAATGACTTGATGGTACTAACGACGTCTTTTCCTTAAATACTAGGCACGCTACCGCCCGGAGATGTTGGCAGCCTGCTGGCGGCCACAGCCTGGTTCTCGGTAGCTATATGGTTACGTTGTCGTTTATCGCGTGCGATATAACCATATTTTCCGGCGTTCGGCTATGGCACTGGCGTGTTACTCATTGCTTTATCTTTAATTATTTGACTTCACAGTCACACGCCGTTTTATCCATAGCCGCTTTCACCGGTGAACTACACTCAGCCTCCAGATGCTCACCGGAAAACGGTAACGAGGTAGCGGTTATGGTACGGCGTGGTGTTCTGGGCCTGGCGTTGGCCTGGTTGTTGCTCTTTGCAGTGGAGGTGCTGGCGGATGCCGTCATTGTCTTTGGCTATGGGGCAACGGGGCGTGTGTTTGTTGACCGGGTGCTGAAATACCGCGATGGGCTGGACCTGGTGATCGTGGATATTGATCCGGACAAACTGGCCCAGGCGCATGAGCGGCTGAAGGGGCGTGCGGGTGTTCATTATCTGTCGTCTATTGACGAGGTGACGGATGACCACTGGCAAGACGCCGTCTTTATTCAGGAACTGGTGACGGAAGATGTGCCGGTCAAACAGGCCTTGCTGGCAAAGGCGGTGTTACAGCTGGAACAACATCAGAACCCGGCGCCGGTGGCCAGCAATACCTCGTCGATTCCCGCGACTCTGCTCGCACGACAGTTGCCGGACGAACTGAAAACGCGGGTATCCGTCAATCACCTTTACTCGCCCCACAGTGCGGCGGCCGAAGTGGCGACGCTGGACGATTCACCTGCTGCACAGGCAATGAAAGATGCCGTGGAAGCCTTTAACGAAAGCCTTGGTATCCGGTCTTTCCGGCTAAGTAATGACTCACTACCGATTCGTGATCAGCTCGGCCACTCCTTCAACCGGATATGGTTTCGCCTCAAGGAACACTTCATGGATATGGCTGAGGAAGGGGTGGTTAATTACCCCATGGTCGAGCTGGCGTTCATGCTGGTCTATGGGCGTCCGCTGGGTATCTTCGGCACCATGGATGTCATTGGCCTGGGCACGGCGATCCATATTCGCGATGTCTGGTTTGAACTGGGGGGCGTGGGTTCCCGTATGCCGACATCCATCATTGAGCAATGGCAGGAAGGGCGGCGGTTTTACAGTGAGGAGGATCGTCCTGCGGATGTAGAGTGGCTGGCGCCACAACGCCAGGCCAATCTGGACGGCATGCAGCGTTATGCCGTAGCCGCTTCCCTGGCAGAAGATGGCTGGCAGGCGAAAACGAAACAACTAGTAAAGGAATTGCTGGGTTCGGCACGGCATCTCAGTTCACGGGAAAAAGACAAGGCACTGCAGCAATGGTTTGATGACGATGAACAGCTGCAGTATGCCACGTTCCTGGTGGCCGCCGTGACGCTGCAGGAATACCGCCACACCATCCTTGAAAACAAGGTGCTCTCCGTGGAGGACGCGGATGCTTTGCTGGGGATTCTTACCGGCCAGTCGTACTTCCTCAGCCGTATGGAGAAGGTCTTTCAGGAGTGATGGCAGGTGGGGAACGTGCGGGCGTTTGGGCAGGTTGGTCTATCAGGGAAGGTCACTGTAAAAAATCCGGGCCGGTGACGGCCCGGAAATTGTGAGCAATTACTGATCCAGCTTCTGCTTCAGAATCTGGTTTACCATGCCTGGGTTGGCTTTGCCTTTGGAGGCCTTCATGATCTGGCCGACAAAGAAGCCCAGCATCTTGCCACGCTTGCTTTCCTCGGCGGCGCGGTAGTTGGCCACCTGGTCCGCACAGTTCGCCAGCACCTCGTCGATGATGGCTTCAATGGCGCCGGTATCGGTCACCTGCTTGAGGCCTTTCTTCTCGATCACGTCATCCGCACTCTGGCCTTCACCGCTCCACAGGGCGTCAAACACCTGCTTGGCGATCTTGCCGGAGATGGTGTTGTCGCGGATGCGGGTGATCAGGCCGCCCAGCATCTCGGCGTTCACCGGGGATTCGCTGATGGTCAGGCTGTCGTTGTTCAGACGGCTGGCCAGTTCGCCCATCACCCAGTTGGCCGCCAGCTTGGCGTCGCCACCGCTTTTCGCAACCTGCTCGAAGAAATCGGCCGTGGTCCGGTCTTCCACCAAACGATTGGCGTCGTAATCATTCAGCTGGTATTCCGCCGTGAAACGGGCCTGCTTGGCCGCGGGCAGTTCCGGCATGGTCTGGCGAATACGTTCCAGGTGTTCGTCGTCGATCACCACCGGCAGCAGGTCGGGGCAGGGGAAGTAACGGTAGTCGTTGGCTTCTTCCTTGCTGCGCATGGAGCGGGTCTCGTCCTTGTCGGCATCGTACAGGCGGGTTTCCTGCACCACGGTGCCGCCGCTTTCCAGCAGGTCGATCTGGCGCTCGATCTCATGGTTGATCGCGCGTTCTACGAACTTGAAGGAGTTGACGTTTTTGATTTCGGCGCGGGTGCCCAGCTTTTCCTGACCTTTCGGGCGCACGGAAACGTTGGCGTCGCAGCGCATGGAGCCCTGGGACATGTCGCCGTCGGACACACCCAAATAGCAGACCAGCGTATGCAGGTACTTCAGGTAAGCGACCGCTTCCTTCGCACTGCGCATATCCGGCTCGGAGACGATTTCCAGCAGCGGGGTGCCGGCGCGGTTCAGGTCGATGCCGGTCATGCCGTGGTAATCTTCGTGCAGGCTCTTGCCGGCGTCTTCTTCCAGGTGGGCATGGTGCAGGCGTACGGTTTTACGACTGCCGTCTTCCAGTGTCAGCTCCACTTCACCGGCGCCGACAATCGGGTGGTCCAGCTGGGTGGTCTGGTAGCCCTTGGGCAGGTCCGGGTAGAAGTAGTTCTTCCGGTCAAAGACATTGCGCTGGTTGATCTTGGCATTGATGCCAAGGCCGAAGCGAATGCCCATGTTCACGGCTTCTTCGTTCACCACCGGCAGAATGCCCGGCAGGCCCAGGTCAATGGCGTTGGCCTGGGTGTTCGGCTCGGCACCAAACGCGGTGGACGAACCGGAGAAAATCTTGGACTTGGTGGCGAGCTGGACGTGTACCTCCAGCCCGATGACCGCTTCCCATTCCATGTTGTAAACCTCTTTTCAGTCCTGCCGGCGTCGGCAGGCGGTCAAAATCAATCTGTTACAGGCCGGCCGGAGCCTGGGCGTGCCAGTCGGTGGCCATCTGGAACCGGTGCGCGATGTTCAGCAGGCGGCTTTCATCAAAGTAGTTGCCGGTCAGCTGCAGGCCCACGGGCAGTCCGTCCACAAAACCCGCCGGAATGGTCATGCCGGGCAGGCCCGCCAGGTTGGTGGCGATGGTGTAGATGTCCGACAGGTACATGGCGACCGGGTCGTCGGTCTTGTCGCCGATGGGGAAGGCCGGCGCCGGGGCGGTCGGGCCCATGATCACGTCCACATCCTGGAAGGCGCGGGTGAAGTCGTCCTTGATCAGGCGACGGATCTTCTGGGCCTTCAGGTAGTAGGCGTCGTAGTAACCGGCCGACAGCGCGTAAGTACCCACCAGGATACGGCGCTTCACTTCACCACCGAAGCCTTCGCTGCGGCTGCGCTTGTAGAGGTCTTCCAGGTCCTGCGGGTCTTCGCAGCGGTAGCCGAAGCGTACGCCGTCGAAACGGGACAGGTTGGAGGAGGCTTCCGCCGGAGCGATAACGTAATACGCCGCCACCGCCAGGTCGGAACTTGGCAGGCTGACTTCTTTGACGGTCGCACCCAGCTTTTCGTATTCACGGACTGCATCACGAATGATGGCTTCCACACGGCTGTCGAGACCGGCCGCGAAATACTCTTTCGGCAGACCGATGCGCAGGCCATCCAGCGGCCTGGTCAGGTCGGCGGTGTAGTCCGGCACTTCGCGGTTGACGCAGGTGGAATCCTTCGGATCGAAACCGGCCATGACGTTCAGCATCATCGCGGCGTCTTCCGCGGTGCGGGTCATGGGGCCGGCCTGGTCCAGGCTGGATGCGAAGGCGATCATGCCCCAGCGGGAAACCCGGCCATAGGTAGGCTTGATGCCGGTGATGCCACACATGGACGCTGGCTGACGGATGGAGCCACCGGTATCAGTGCCGGTCGCGCCCGCTGCCAGGCGTGCTGCGATACACGCCGCCGCGCCGCCGGAAGAACCGCCGGGAATCATCTCAGGGTTCCAGGGGTTGCGCACGATGCCGTAGTAGCTGCTTTCGTTGGAAGAGCCCATGGCGAACTCGTCCATGTTGGTCTTGCCCAGCATGACCGCGCCGGCATCGTTGAAATTCCGGGTGACGGTGGATTCGTAAGGGGCGATGAAGTTATCCAGCATCTTGGAACCGCAGCTGGTTTTCACGCCTTCGGTGCAGAAGATGTCTTTCTGCGCCAGCGGAATACCGGTCAGCGGGGTCGCCTTGCCTTCGGCGCGCAGCATGTCCGCGTTACGGGCCTGGTTCATGGCCAGGTCTTCGGTCACGGTGATGTAGCTGTTGTAGGTGGAATCCAGGTCGCGGATCCGGTCCAGGTAGGCGCGGGTCAGCTCTTCGCTGGAGATGTCGCCGGCGGCCAGCGCGCGGGACTGTTCGGCTAATGTCTTGTTATGCATGTCTTGGTATCAGGTGAATACAGGTTATGCCGGAGCAAGGAGGTTCGGGTTGCTGGCGGCGCTTTATTCAATGACCCGGGGAACCAGGAACAGGCCGTCTTCCGTCGCCGGGGCATTTTCCTGCAGGTGTTCACGCTGGTTGGTTTCTGTCACCACATCCGGGCGCAGGCGCTGGACCGCATCCAGCGGGTGGGCCATGGGCTCGACGCCGTCGGTATCCACTGCCTGCATTCGGTTGATCAGTTCAAGGATGTTCACGATATTGTCCGTGGTCTTCTGGGCCTCTGTCTCGCTGATGGACAGACGAGCCAGATGCGCCACACTGGATATCGTGGAGCGGTCAATCGCCATAGGGATCATTCTCCGGAATGTGACAAATAAGCGAACCCTTCGATTGCGTGTGCAGGATCAACGGGTTAAGTGCAATTAATCGGCTTAATGTAGGGGGTTGGCGTTTGAATCTCAAGGGATGCAACGGCCGGGAGTGTGAATTGCGTGACAATATCGTTTCCTTACCGGCAAATGCAAGGCATACTTATCCTATTTTGCGGGTTGTCCGGCATTCCCGCCATTGTTAGAGTTTTATGAAAAGATAACGGGGCTTACAGTTTTTCCCCCCGGACCGTGCAGGGTAACATTACAAAATGCTGAAAAAATTACGAGGCCTGTTCTCGACAGACCTCTCTATCGACCTGGGAACAGCCAACACGCTGGTATATGTGCGTGAAAAAGGGATTGTCCTGGATGAGCCATCGGTTGTGGCGATTCGTAATCTGGGTAGCCAGAAAAGTGTGGTGGCGGTGGGTTCCGACGCCAAGCGTATGCTGGGACGGACTCCGGGCAATATCACTGCCATCCGGCCCATGAAGGACGGCGTCATTGCCGACTTCGATGTGTGTGAAAAAATGCTGCAGCACTTTATCAATAAGGTGCATGAGAACAGTGTCATCCAGCCCAGCCCGCGCGTGCTGGTCTGTGTGCCCTGCAAATCCACCAAGGTGGAACGCCGGGCGATCCGGGAATCGGTACTGGGTGCCGGTGCCCGTGAAGTGTACCTGATTGAAGAACCCATGGCGGCCGCGATCGGCGCCGGCCTTCCTGTTGAGGAAGCCAACGGTTCCATGGTGGTGGATATCGGTGGTGGTACCACGGAAATCGCCATCATCTCCCTGAGCGGTGTCGTGTATTCCGAATCCGTACGCATTGGTGGCGACCGGTTTGATGAAGCCATCGTGACCTATGTGCGTCGTCACTACGGCAGCCTGATCGGTGATTCCACTGCCGAGCGCATCAAGCAGGAAATCGCCATGGCGTATCCCATGGATGAAACCCGTGAGATTGATGTCCGTGGCCGTAACCTGGCCGAAGGGGTGCCGCGCAGCTTCACCCTGAACAGCCGTGAAATCCTGGAAGCGCTGGAAGACAGCCTGGCGTCTATTGTGCAGTCTGTGAAGAGTGCGCTGGAACAGTCTCCGCCTGAACTGGCCTCCGATATCGCCGAGCGTGGCCTGGTGCTGACCGGTGGTGGCGCCCTGATGCGCGGGCTCGATACCCTGATCAGCGAAGAGACCGGCCTGCCGGTGATTGTGGCGGAAGATCCGCTGACCTGTGTCGCCCGTGGTGGCGGCAAGGCACTGGAGATGATGGACAAGCACCGTATGGATCTGCTGTCCACCGAGTAGTACTGTGCCGTGATGGTTGATCCTGGCAGCCGGGCTTGATGTCCGGCTGTCGTGGTTCAGGGAAGGACGGATGACGTCCGGTGAACACCCAACATTCGTGTTTCGTCGTGTATTCAGTCCTTTGGTATTTATCTAGAAGACTCGACGGGTCAGGAGTTTTCCATTAACCCTATCTTTCGCAAAGGTCAGTCAATCTGGGCGCGATTTACGCTGCTGATGCTCGTGTCCCTGGTGTTAATGTTTGTTGACCACCGTTTTGATTATCTGAAGCATGTCCGGTCTTACCTCGGTGTCGTGGTGACGCCGATCCAATGGCTGGCTGACACGCCTGCCCGCCTGTTTTCCCTTGCCAGTGATGCCGTTTCCTCCCATACCGGCCTGATTGAGGATAACGCCCGCCTCAATGCCCGTAACCTGATCCTTGAACAGAAGCTGCAAAAATACGCGGCGCTGACGGCACAGAATGTCCGGCTCAGGGAGTTGCTGAACTCTTCCCAGGGTGTGGAAGAGCGGGTGACGGTGGCGGAGCTGATCGGGATCGACCCTGATCCGCAGGTCAAGCAGATCATCATCAATAAAGGCTCTGCGGATAATGTTTATGTGGGGCAGCCGTTGCTGGATGCCCATGGTGTCATGGGGCAGGTGATCTCGGTGACGCCGTTTACCAGCCGGGTTCTTTTGATTACTGACAGCAACAACCGGGTGCCGGTTCAGGTTAACCGGAACGGCTATCGTGCCATCGCCATCGGTACCGAAAGCGGGGATGATCTGGAGCTGCTGCATGTGCCGGATACGGCGGATATCCAGGAAGGTGATTTGCTGGTGAGCTCTGGCCTGGGGCAGCGTTATCCGTTTGGTTATCCGGTAGCGGTTGTGACAGAGGTGATCCGTGATACGGGGCGTCCGTTTGCACGGATTGTCGCCAAGCCGGCTGCCCAGCTGAATGAGGGGCGTCTGGTCATGCTGGTCTTCACGGAGGCCGCAGAGGCAGCCCGGCAAAAGCAGGCTGAAAAGCCCGAAGGAGAAGGGTGATGCATAGAACCGGACATCACTGGCTGGTCTGGCTGACGCTGCTGTTGGCCGCGGTTCTCAGTATTATTCCCCTGCCGCCCTGGTTGTCGCTGGCCCGTCCTGCGTGGATGGCCATGGCCGTGATGTTCTGGCTGCTGGTGTTGCCGCAGAATTACGGGGTGTTCTTTGCCTGGTGTATTGGCCTGCTGATGGATGTCATGTTGGGTGTTGTGCTGGGCCAGAACGCCATTGCCATGCTGATTCTCGCCATGGCGACCCACAAATCGTATCGTCGGTTGCGGTTGTATCCGCTCTGGCAACAGACCTTTATGGTGCTGGTGATCATCGGGCTCTACCAGTTGACCTGTCTCTGGATCAACAGTGCCGTCGGACATGTCCAGCCATCCCTGATTTATGTATTACCCGCTGTGACCAGCGCCCTGTTGTGGCCCTGGTTGTCCCTGCTACTTCATAGCCTGCGACGCCGGTTCGGGATTGTCTGAACCGGCCGCATTCGTTTCAACAATAAGGTGGTTTCACCATGAGTGCTGTATCGCTGTACCTCGCCTCCCGCTCACCCCGGCGTCGGGAGATTCTGGATCAGATAGGGGTGCACTACGAGTTGGTGGTTGGCGATATTGATGAAACACCGAATGCCGGGGAAATACCGGAAGAGTATGTGACCCGAATGGCCTGCGAGAAAGCCCGCGCAGGCCTGGGCGCGATGCAGGAGGCCTGCATGGTACAGCGGCCGGTTCTGGCTGCCGATACGTCTGTAGTGGTTGACGGCAAAATCCTGGGTAAACCGGCCGACCGTGAAGAGGCCATCGCGATGCTGAGGGCGCTGGCCGGTCGTGACCACCAGGTGATGACGGCCGTGGCGGTTAACGATGACGACCGCCTGGAGAGCCGTCTCAGCATTACCCGGGTACTATTTAATCCATTATCTGAAGAACAAATTGCCCGTTACTGGGAGACGGGGGAACCCCGGGATAAAGCCGGTGCCTATGGTATACAGGGGCTGGGTGCCGTATTTGTGAGGGAGCTGCAGGGCAGTTATTCCGGCGTGGTCGGCCTGCCGATTGCCGAAACCGTTGACCTGCTGGATTGTTTCGGCGTGCCGTACTGGCAATAATGAATGAACTGATCAGCTGTGTGGGTATTGCCCGTCGTCGGGAAATCCACCGGGTTTAACCAAGAATAAGTGAGCCTGTCTTGCCATGTTCAGCGATAATAACGCATACCCCGGTACGGGCAGGTTACCTAAAGATACCTGGAATCCGAGAAGTTTGGGGGATGTAAAGGGATGAGCGAAGAGATTCTCATGAATATCACGCCCATGGAATCCCGTGTGGCGCTGGTCGAGAACGGCGTTCTGCAGGAAGTCTATGTGGAGCGTAGCCGTAACCGCGGCATTGTCGGCAATATCTATAAAGGCAAGGTGGTCCGTGTACTCCCGGGCATGCAGGCGGCGTTTGTCGATATTGGCCTGGAAAAAGCCGCCTTTATTCACGCCAGTGAAATCTTTGACCGCAACAACCGTCCGGAGGGGGCGGGGGAACCGGGCATTGTTGAGCTGGTGCGTGAAGGGCAGTCCATGGTGGTGCAGGTCACCAAGGACCCGATTGGCACCAAGGGTGCCAGGCTCACTACCCATATCTCCATTCCTGCCCGTTATCTTGTGTTGATGCCCCATAACAACCATGTCGGCATCTCCCTGCGTATTGAAGATCCCCAGGAACGCGAGCGTCTCAAGGATACCGTTGAGCGACTGCTGGAGCAGGAAAGCCTGAATGACAAAGGCGGCTTTATCCTGCGCACGGCAGCAGAAGGGATTGGTGAGCAGGAGCTGCTGGCGGACATCCTGTTCCTGCATCGCCTGTGGACAACGGTCGAAGAACAGATCAAGGAGTCTTCTGCACCGGACTGTGTTTACGAAGACCTGCCGCTCCATCTGCGTACTATGCGTGATCTGGTTGAGCCAGATATCGAGAAAATCCGGATTGATTCGCTCGATACATTCAACAAAGTCTGCAAGTTTGTCCGGAAGCTGGTGCCTCATCTGGATGGCCGGGTGGAGTATTACACCGGCGAGCGTCCCCTGTTTGACCTGTTCAGTGTGGAAGATGAAATCAACCGGGCACTTAGCCGGCGGGTTGAGCTGAAATCCGGTGGTTACCTGATCGTTGACCAGACTGAAGCGATGAGCACCATTGACGTAAACACCGGCGGCTTTGTCGGGCATCGCAACCTCGAAGAAACCATCTTCAAGACCAACCTGGAAGCGGCCACGGCCATTGCCCGGCAGCTTCGGTTACGCAACCTGGGTGGAATCATCATCATTGATTTCATCGATATGGAAGATGTGGAGCACCAGCGCCAGGTGCTGCGCACCCTGGAGAAAAACCTGGAGCGGGATCACGCCAAGACCAATATTACCGGCGTATCAGAGCTTGGCCTGGTGGAAATGACCCGCAAGCGTACCCGGGAGTCCCTGGAAAACACGCTGTGTGAGGCCTGCCCGACCTGTAACGGCCGTGGTACGTTGAAAACCGCGGAGACCGTATGCTATGAAATCTTCCGGGAAATCATGCGTGAAGCCCGGGCCTATGAAAACGACACCTACCTGGTGCTGGCCTCTGAAGCGGTGGTGGACCAGTTGCTGGATGAAGAGTCGGACAATGTGGCAGAGCTGGAAGCGTTCCTGGACAAAACCATCCGTTTCCAGGTGGAACCCCGTTATTCGCAGGAGCAATTTGATGTCGTACTGGTTTGAGGGTAATCGGCAGAATCCATGAAGAGACTGGCAAAGGCAACCTGGCTGACATTTGCCGCAGTCATGATATCCACGGCACTGACTGTCAGTGTCGTGCGTCTGCTGATGCCCTGGATGGACAATTTCAGGGATGAATTGCAGGTTTATCTTGGGAACACTTTCAACACCAAGGTTACCCTGACTTCTATCAAGGGGCGTATCTATAACTACAATCCGGCCATTGCGGTGGCGGGTATACGTGTTTATCAACCCGATCAGCCCGGCAAGACGGCGGTAGAGATTGATACGGCCATTCTGCAACTGGATACCCTCGCCAGCATTCGTACATTATCCCCGGTATTTGACAGCATTGTGGTTGATGGTGCGCAGCTTAAGCTGACGTTTAATAACGGCCAGTGGGGAGTGGAAGGGTTCCCTCAGGCAAGTAATGCTGTCGCTAATCAACCGACAGCGGTCAGTGAGCGAAATCTCAAGGAGCTCACTGACGTTCTGAATAACCAGGAAAGCATTCATTTCCGCGACGTCTACCTGCAGGTTGCCAATGACAAGGGTGATCGCGCGGGACTGATGGTAGAGCATCTCCGGGTGGGGGGTACGAGAGCCAATCGCCATCTTTCCGGTCGTCTGGTGACTGATGGTGGTGATGCCTTGTCGCTGAAACTGGCGGCAGAAGGGCCGCTTTTGCGTTGGCCAGACATCCGGTTGTCCGGGCACCTGAAAGCGGAACAGATCAATATCAAGCCCTGGCTACCGCTGTTTGAGGGCATTGCCCAGAAGCATCTTGGTATTAAGCTGAATCAGCTTCGTGTGGCTGCGGAGGTTCAGGCTGAATGGAATAAAGGGCAGTGGCAGGTCAGCAGTGATCTGAAAGCGCCCATGCTGGACCTGGACTGGCAGCAGCGTGCGTTGCCGCCACTGACGGATTTCAGTACCCGGCTGTTTGCCAAAGGGGATCAGCAGGACTGGCAGGCCTGGTTGAAGGACTGGCAGTTTATCTTTGGGGGGATTCCCTATCCTCGCAGCCAGTTCTATTTCTCTTCCCGTCATGAACCTGAATCACAATTGACAGTAGCGACCGACAGTATTTCCCTCCAGCCGCTGAAGCAGATGCTGGATACGGTTGCTCTGCCGGGTATCACCGACAAACTTCTGCGGGTGCTGAATCCCCGTGGTGAGCTGGAACAGGTCGTGCTGCGGTTTTATCCGGAGCGTGAAAAATTCGATTTTGATCTTGCGGCCATTCTGGATGAGGTCTCGGTGGATTCATGGGAAGGTGCGCCCTCCGGTGAGCATATTTCGGGCAGATTGCGCATGACCGCCTGGGAAGGCCTGCTTGACCTGGATAGCCAGGATTTTGTGCTGGGACTTGATAATGTCTTCGATGAAGACTGGACCTACGAACAGGTCAAGGGACGGCTGTATTGGCGTCTGACAGACGACGTGTATCGCCTGAGAACCGATCGCATACACTTTGTGGCCAAAGAAGGCGATCTGAATGCCCGGTTCCGTCTAGATGTGCCGCTGGATGGTGAGCCGGTTACCATGGGTCTGGAAGTGGGTATCACCAACGGCGATGCCCGTTATGCGGAGAAATACCTGCCGGTCAAGATCGGCATGGATGAAGACCTGGTGCGCTGGCTGAAAACCGGTATTCATGGCACCGCAATTCGTGATGGAGCCTTTATCTGGAACGGGCCACTGGATGTGACGGACGCCCCTAACGATGTGACCTGGGGCCTCTACTTCAATATTGAAAACGGCGAGTTGATGTACAGTCCGGACTGGCCGGAACTCAAGGATATCAATGGTCTGGTGTTGGTCGACCAGGATGCCGTCAATGTATCGGCCAGTCGCGCCCGTATTTATGACAGTCGGGTGGTGAGCCTTAAGGCCTCGGTACCGAATCTGGAGACGGCGGATCCGCTGGTGCTGAATCTGCAGGCCGGCCTGGTGTCAACGGGTAATGATGGTCTCAAGCTGTTGCGTGAGACGCCTATTGCGGAGGCTATCCACAATGCTGCGGATAACTGGGCGCTGGGTGGTGACCTGGATATCCAACTCAGCCTCGGCATACCGTTAAAAGAAGGGTTGGAAGACAAGATTGATGTCGCTGTCACAACCGATAATGGCAGTTTTGCCCTGAAAAGCCCGGATCTATCACTCAGGAATGTTGCCGGACAATTCCACTACACCACAGAAAAAGGTCTCTACACCCAGGGCCTGCAGGCGTTGTTGTATGACAAGCTGGTGAAGCTGGATATTCAGACCGATGTGAAATCGGATACCGTACGGTTAGGTCTGGAAGGGACGGCGGATGTGGCGGCTATTCAGTCATCGCTGGGACAGGATTTGTCCCCCTGGGTTCGTGGTCAGACCGCTTATCGCGCTGACCTCATGATACCTGACAAGGGGGGCATCACTCTGGATGTGACCAGCGATCTTAAGGGTATCACCATCCCTCTGCCTGCACCGTTGGGCAAGGCGGAGAAAAGCGCCAGGAAACTCAAAGTGAGTGCCACCTTGCCTGAGAAGGGTGCGGTGTCAGTACGAACCACCTTAGGGGGCGACATTACATCAATCCTGAAGCTGGATGGACAGACGCTGAAGTCTGGTGTCGTTTATTTTGGCAAGGGGAAGCCCCGTCTGCCGGAAACCGGTCTCCAGATTGCGGGTGGCTTGAAAACACTGGATTTGTCGCCCTGGCAAAAATGGTGGCAAGGGTATAGTCAGACGTTACCCCAGAAAAAGTCCACAGACAGCGGGGCGGAGTCTGTGGGATTAGCGGTGGGTGGACTGGAAATCAGTGTCAGTGATTTTTCCATTCAGCAGCTGAAAGTCGATGACTATGTGCTGGATGATACCCGTTTCAGTGTCCTCAGCGATCCCCGTGGCACCCATATTCGATTAACCTCGCCGATGGCAAGGGGCACCCTGACCGTACCGAATCAGGATGCGCCGCTGGTATTGGATGTGGAAAAACTGGTGTTGCCGGAATCTCTTTTGGCCCAGGAAGAAGAACCTAAGCCGGAACAGCCTGAGAAAGATCCTCTGGCGGATGTGAATCCGAAGACGATTCCCGTCATGGATATTGCGATACAGGATGTGCGCATCGGCGAACGTGAGTTTGGCAAGGTCAGCCTTCAGACGCGGAAAACCGATACCGGCATTGTGCTGCAGGAACTCAATGGTGCCCTGGGCGGGCTGTCGTTACAGGGTTCGTTGGCGTGGAACCAGGTGGACGGAAAACCGGATACCCATTACAAGGGCCATATCTCAACTGGTGACTTGAGGCGTGTGCTGGCCAGCTGGGGATATCCGGATCGTATTACGACACGTAAGTCGGTATTCACGGCAGATGTCGCCTGGCCTGGCTCGCCGGCAGCGTTTATGTCGAAAAGCCTGAAGGGGCAGGTGGGGATTGATATCAAGGATGGTCGCTTCCTGTCCTCGGATGCGGCATCCGGCGTGCTGCGTATTTTCGGCATTCTCAACCTGGATTCCATCACCCGCCGCCTGAAACTCGATTTTTCAGACCTGTTCAAGTCGGGCGTCACGTTTGACCGGATCAAGGGCGTCATGAACTTCAATGAAGGGTTGATCACCTTTGCCGAACCCATAGAGGTGTCTGGTCCGTCGTCTAACTTCAAGTTGGGCGGTGTCATTGACCTGCTCAAGCAAAACCTGAACCTGGAGCTGGTGGTGACGCTACCGGTTACGGAAAACCTGCCGCTGGTGAGTTTGCTGTTGGGGCAGCCGCAGATTGCCGGTGCCATCTACCTGTTTGATAAACTCTGGGGCAAGAAAGTCGAACAGCTGGCCAGTGTCCGCTATGAAATCAAGGGGCCGTTTGCAGACCCGGATGTGAAACTGGACAGGCTGTTTTCCAACAAGGTCAAGAAAGACTGATAGCCGGGGTAGTTATGGCAAGTGTCGCGGTTATTCAGATGAACGCCGGTCCTGATGTGGCTGCAAACCTGAAAGATGCAGCGGGCTGGCTGAAGCTGGCCTCTGATCAGGGCGCCGAACTGGCAGTTTTGCCGGAGTGTTTTAGTTGCCTTGAAGGAAATCTTAAAGCACTGGGTATGGAGGAAGGACGTTCTTCAACGGTTCAACAGTTTCTTTCCGATCAGTCCAGGGCTTTGGGGTTATGGATCATTGGTGGTACGACCCCCTGCAGTTCGCAGGAGCCGACTTCTGATGAGCGGCATTTCGCAAGTTGTTTTGTTTATGATCCGGAAGGTCGGCAGCAGGCCCGTTATAACAAGATGCATCTTTTTGATGTTGAGGTGGCGGACGGTAAGGGCACTTATCGTGAATCGGATAGCTATCGCCATGGTGATCAGGTGGTGAGTGTGGAAACCGCGGTGGGAAAGGTAGGGCTGTCTGTCTGTTATGACCTTCGTTTTCCTGAACTGTATCGTGTGCTGTCTGCGCAGGACGCAGACATATTCACGGTGCCAGCCGCATTCACCCGGGTGACCGGTGAAGCCCACTGGGAAGTACTGCTGCGGGCCCGGGCCATTGAGAACCAGTGTTTTGTTATGGCCGCTAACCAGTGCGGACATCATGGCAAGAGCCGGGAAACCTGGGGTCATTCCATGATTATTGACCCGTGGGGTGACATATTGGCAGAAGCCGGAGATGAGCCGGGTATTATCATGGCAGAGCTGGATATGGCCCGGCTGGCGGAGGTTCGACGGCAGATGCCCTGTCTGTCCCACCGCCGGATAGGCGCAAAATAACCGGCGGTTACCCATACTGTTCTTGTGCCGGTTCACCGCCTCTCATACCATAGCCCTAAGACAAGCGGGAAAAGCCAGAGAATAATTCATGACCGATATTCTGAGTCTCGCCAGAGAACACCTGCTGGCACCATCAAGCCTTGAAGAGAAACACATCGAGCAGGTCCTCCATGGGATGCTGGGGCATCAGATTGATGCCGCGGACCTCTATTTCCAGAGCAGCCGCCATGAAGGCTGGGTGCTGGAAGACGGCATCGTCAAGGAAGGCAGTTTTAACGCGGACCGTGGGGTCGGCGTACGCTCCATGAGCGGTGAAAAAACCGGTTTTGCTTATGCCAATGATATTGAGCTTGCTGCGCTGGAAGCGGCGGCGGGCGCCTCGCGAAGTATTGCCCGGCAGGGGCAGTCCCGTGCAGTGCAGGCCTGGGGCAGAAGTCAGCCGCTCAGTCTCTATGATGAAATCAATCCCCTGGATACCCTGAGCCGGGATCAGAAGGTTGAACTGCTGAAGAACGTTGACCAGGCCGCCCGGCAGGAAGACAGCAGAATCAAGCAGGTGACCGTCAGTATGGCGGGTGTGTATGAAACCATCCTGGTGGCTGCCAGTGATGGTACGCTGGCGGCCGATATCCGGCCGCTGGTACGCCTGAATGTCAGTGTGATTGCCGAAGAGAATGGCCGGCTTGAACGGGGTTCTTTTGGTGGCGGTGGGCGTGGCACCTACCAGATGTTCCTGGACGGCGACCTTTGGCGTGATTATGCACGGGAGGCGGTGCGACAGGCGCTGGTCAACCTTGCTGCCGTGCCGGCACCGGCCGGCGCTATGCCTGTAGTCCTTGGGGCTGGCTGGAATGGTGTCTTGCTGCATGAAGCGGTTGGGCACGGTCTGGAAGGGGATTTCAACCGTAAAGGCAGCTCTGCCTTTTCTGGCCGTATTGGTGAGAGAGTCGCGTCTCCGCTGTGTACGATTGTGGATGATGGAACCATTGCCGGCCGTCGAGGCTCCTTGAATATGGATGATGAAGGCGTGCCTTCTGAGTGCACCGTGTTGATTGAGAACGGTATCCTCAAGGGCTATATGCAGGACAAGATGAACGCGCGACTGATGGGGGGCGTCTCAACCGGCAATGGTCGTCGTGAGTCCTATTCCCATCTGCCCATGCCGCGCATGACCAATACTTACATGCTGGCCGGTTCCGATGAGCATGATGAAATCATTGCTTCCGTGGATAAGGGCATCTATGTGGCCAATATGGGCGGCGGCCAGGTGGATATCACCTCAGGCAAATTCGTGTTCTCCACCAGTGAGGCTTACCTGATTGAAAATGGCAAGATCACTTCACCGGTTAAGGGCGCAACGCTGATAGGCAATGGTCCGGAGGTCATGAACCGGGTGTCCATGGTGGGCAATAACCTGAAGCTGGATACCGGTGTCGGGGTTTGCGGCAAGGATGGCCAGTCGGTACCCGTTGGTGTCGGTCAGCCGACATTGAAGATTGATGAAATTACCGTAGGTGGCACTGGCACCTGAGAGGTATGACAGGCAGTCCCGCAAGGAGGCTGCCTGGCGTCTTTTTTATTCCGCCGGTCTCATGTCTTCACTGACTTCGCGCAGATAGCGAAACAGTTTCCGATTCTGGACCGGTGGTTTGTTCTCTTTCTGTTCCTTCAGGACATTCCGAACCAGCTGGCGGATATACTGGTTGTCAGCCTGCGGGTACTCATCCATATACTCCGTCAATGCCGCATTGCCTTCCGTCAGGAGGCGTTCGCGCCAGCGTTCCAGCTGGTGGAAGTGGCGGGTGCTTTCTTCCGTCTGGCTGTCCAGCCGTTGCAGGAGTTCCTGGATCGGTTCCACGTCCTGGTCGCGCATCAGCTTGCCAATGAAGTTCAGGTGCCGTTTCTTGGCGTTAAAGCTCTTGATGCGACGCCCT
Source organism: Kistimonas scapharcae (assembly GCF_039540975.1). Classification (NCBI taxonomy): domain Bacteria; kingdom Pseudomonadati; phylum Pseudomonadota; class Gammaproteobacteria; order Oceanospirillales; family Endozoicomonadaceae; genus Kistimonas; species Kistimonas scapharcae. The sequence continues at coordinate 18,159 of NZ_BAABFL010000003.1, read as the reverse complement.
TCTTCCAGAGCTGCTCTCAGTCGCTCTGTCAGTACCAGTTTCTCCAGGTGTGCCGGTTTCAGCTCCTGAAGTCTGGCGCCTATATCCCTGAGTTCGTGCATTTCCTTCTTGATCTGGCTTTTGCTGACATACTCGATGTCGTTGAACTCGTCCTGTTCTCCAAAATTGTCGGGGTGATTCATTGCTATTCCACACTCATAGGATGGGGTGCATTGTAGCGTTTGTTGTCAGGAAAGTCCGGTCTGATCGGCCACAGTACGCTTTCCCCTTGGCCAAGCCTGACGGTACAATGAGGTTTATCGCAAACAACGCCATTGGGAGTTGGAATGACCAGCCATCAGCTGCAGCCCGCTATCGATCCAGCCGTTGAGCAAGAGCGTCTGAAGACGCTGGTGGAAGACATTGTTGCCGAGGCTCGCCGCCAGGGCGCCTCAGCCTGTGAGGTCGGCGCCAGCAGTGATGCCGGATTGTCCGCCTCGGTTCGCCTCGGTGAGGTGGAAACGGTGGAATTCAACCAGGACAAGGGATTTGGTATTACGGTGTATTTCGGGCAGCGTAAAGGCTCTGCCAGCACCACGGATTCCAGTCCGGATGCCATCCGCGCCACTGTAGAGGCCGCCTGCGATATTGCCCGTTACACCAGTGAGGATGAGTGTGCCGGCCTGGCGGACAAAGCGCTGATGGCAACGGAATTCCCTGATCTGGATCTCTATCATCCCTGGGGTATTGATACGGAAGAGGCGATTAATCTTGCCCGTGAATGTGAGGCCGCTGCGCGGGAGTCGAGCCCGCTGATCACGAATTCGGACGGTGCGACCGTAAATACTCACCAGGGCTGTCGTGTCTACGGCAATAGCCATGGTTTTATTGGTGCGCAGGCGTCCAGCCGGCACAGTGTCAGTTGTGTGGTGATCGCCCAGAAAGGTGACGACATGCAGCGTGACTACTGGTACACCGTGGCCCGTGACGGCAACCTGCTGGACCGGATGGTGGATGTAGGGCGTACCGCGGCAGAGCGCACCATTCGTCGACTCGGCGGTCGGAAACTGAAAACCTGCAAGGTGCCCGTGCTGTTCAGTGCAGAGTTGGCCGGCGGCGTGATCGGGAACCTGATGGCGGGTATCAGTGGTGGTAATCTCTACAGACAATCCTCTTTCCTGTTGGATCATCTTGGCAAGCAGATATTCCCTGACTGGGTGCATATCCATGAACAACCGCTATTGAAAGGCGGAATGGGTTCCGGTGCATTCGATGGTGATGGCCTGCAAACGTATGCCAAGGATTTCATCAAGGATGGTGTGCTGGCCAACTATCTGTTGAGTACATACTCTGGCCGTAAGCTGAGCATGCCCAGTACTGCCAATGCGGGTGGTGCACGTAACCTGTTTGTTGACAGTAATGCCGGTGATCAGGAGGCGCTGCTTAAGCAAATGGGCACCGGCCTGCTGCTGACAGAGCTGATTGGTCATGGCGTGAATATCGTGACAGGGGATTATTCCCGGGGTGCAGCGGGTTTCTGGGTGGAGAATGGCGAGATTCAGTATCCGGTATCAGAAATTACCATTGCGGGTAATCTCAAGGACATGTTTATGCAATTGCAGGCGGTGGGTAATGATGTCGATCGTCGTGGCAATATTCAGACGGGTTCATTGCTGATTGATGGTATGACGATTGCCGGTAATTAGTACGTTATAGTCCCATAAAAAAACACCGGTTATCCGGTGTTTTTTTATGGCTGAACATTATGAATAGAACAGCGTGGCCAGTCCAAGGAATGACATGAAACCGGTGACATCGGTGATGGTAGTCAGTACCACGGAACCGGCCAGCGCCGGATCAATATTCAGTGCCTTGAGTATCATTGGCAGGATGGCGCCGACCACCACGGCGACGGTCAGGTTAATCACCATGGCTAATGCAATCACAAGAGCAATGACCGAGTCGTCAAACCACAGCATGGCGGCGGTGGCAACGACGCTGGCCCAGATCACACCATTAGACAGGCCGACGATGAATTCCCGTGTGACCAGCCAGCGGGTATTGGAACGTCCTATCTGGCCCAGTGCCATGGCGCGAATAATCAGGGTCAGTGTCTGGCTGCCGGCGATGCCGCCCATGCTGGCGACAATGGGCATCAGGACCGCCAGGGCAACGACTTTGTCGATCGTATCCTGAAACAGACCAATGACACTGGCGGAAATAAAGGCGGTCATCAGGTTGATGCCCAGCCATGTCGCGCGACGGCGGGCAGTCTTGAATGTCGGTGCGAAGGTGTCTTCGTCTTCATCGAGACCGGCCCGGCTCATCACGGAGTGATCCGCTTCCTCCCGGATAACGTCAACGACGTCATCAACGGTGACACGTCCCAGCAGACGATGGTTTTCGTCAATCACCGGCGCGGAAACAAGGTCTTCCCGTTCGAAGAGCTGAGCAACCTGGCTGTCCTGCATGTCGACGGGGATAGCGATGAAGTCCGTTTCCATGACCTCGCTGATGGTTTTGTTGCCATCCTGAGTCAGCAGGCGGGTCGTGGGCAGGGTGCCAATCAAGGTGTCATCCCTACTGACAACCAGCAGCCCGTCGAAGGGTTCCGGCAGGGACTCATGGCGGCGCAGGTAGCGAAGTGCCACATCAATGGTGATGTCCGGCCTGACCGTGCTGGTGTCAGTATTCATCAGGCCGCCGGCAGTATCTTCAGGCCATGACAGGACAGCCTCAATCCGCTGGCGATCCTGATGGCTCATAGACGACAACACCTGGTGGGTGATGGTCTGGGGTAGTTGCTGCAGCAGGTCGGCGATGTCGTCGATATCCTGTCCGTCCAGAATGTCGATCAGTTCCGCCACATTCATGCGGTCAATAAAGAATTGCCTGACATCATCGCTCATTTCATTGAGGACATCGCCTTCGTGCTCAACGTCAATGAGCTTCCACAGCAGGCTGCGCTGGCGGGGGGGGGCTGAGGCCAGCAGGTGGGCAGCATCAGCAGGTGACAGGCTGTTCAGCATCTGTTTGACCTGCGTGGAAATGCCTTCCTCCAGAGCCTTGTTGAGGATGTCCAGCTGGTTGTCTGAAAGCGCCAGGGAGTGTTGCTGTGTCATGCCTGTCCTTGACCGCGGGATATAGTAGACAGTGGTTATATGTTTGAAGAATAGTCAGTCGGTTGACTGTGGGGCAAGCGGAGAATGCGGTGGGGGGGCGATAAATGTCCAGCGCTTTTCGGTGGTGGGGAGGAAGATTATTCTCCCTCACCGAAAAAATCATCAATCAGGGCTTGCAGGGCTCGTAGTGCCTGGTCTTCATCCTTGCCATCGATCTCGACAGTCAGCTCGGTGCCCTGGCTCGCAGCCAGCATCATTACGGACATGATGCTTTTGCCATCCACCATTGTCTGATCACGCCCCACGTCAATGCGGCTGGCAAAGGATGAGCTGGTCGTGACAAATTTTGCGGCGGCCCTGGCGTGAAGCCCTAGCTTGTTTTTTATCGTAATGGTTTCACGGATCATATTGCCTGAATCTCTCTGTGCCGAATCTGGGTGTTGTCGTGAGACTGCCGAAAGCGTTGGGCGAGTGCTTCAGAGACAAAAACTGACCGGTGTTGACCACCGGTACAACCAATGGCAATCGTCATATAGCTGCGATTACCCGCCTCAAAATCTTTCAGCCAGCTTTCAATGAAACGGTAGATTGAATCGATCATTCGCTTTACTGAAGGGTCATCCTGCAGGAACTTTATGACCGGTTCATCCATGCCGGTGAAGTGGCGTAGTGACTCATCCCAGTAGGGGTTTGGCAGGCAGCGGACATCAAAGACATAATCAGCATCGGTAGGGATGCCATGCTTGAAACCAAAGGATTGCAGTTGTAGAGACAGACCATGTTCCTGCTTGCCCAGCACCCGTTGGCGAATGGTGCTGCGCAGGTCATGAAGTGACAGGGTGCTGGTATCAATCCGCAGGTCAGCTAACAGGGAGATGGGTTCCAGTATGTCTGTTTCCCGCTTGATGGCTTCTTCCAGTGAATACTGTGTATTGCTCAATGGGTGACGCCTGCGGGTTGAGCTATACCGTTTCAGCAGGGTGGTGTCATCGGCATCAAGGAATATGATGTCACACTCAACACCTTGTTTTTCCGTAATTTCACGGTAAACCGATGCAAAGTGGCTGAGAGCGCCGGGAATGTTGCGGGCGTCAATGCTGAGCGCAATTTGCGGAGGCTGTTCACTGGGGTTGTTGCGCAGGCTGTCAATCAAACCTGGCAGCAGATCGGCCGGCAGGTTGTCCACACAATAAAACCCCTGGTCTTCCAGGGCGTGAAGTGCTGCACTTTTACCAGAACCTGATCGACCGCTGATGACGATCAGCCGGGGGACAGTGGACATTGTTAATCATTCCGTATTTGTTGCTGCCGACAGTACTGCTGCTACCGAGGTGGCAGCAGTACTGATCAGTTCAAGCATAGGTAAAAATGAAAACAAGAGAAAGAGGTCAAACGACAGTGGTTTATTGTTTGTGGGAATCAATGCCGTTAGGGAGGGAATTATTCCTCGCAGGTGATCAACTGGTATAGCATTTCGCTGCTTTCGGCTTTTCGCAGGGACTCGCAAAGTGTCGGGTTGCTGAACTTTTCGGCCAGCTTTTTGAGGAGCTCCAGGTGTTCATTGATGCTGTTATCCGGCACGACCAGTGCGAAGATAAGATCGACCGGATGGCGATCGATGGCATCGAAGTCAATGGGTTCGGCCAGCTGCAGAAATACCGCGGCCGGTTTTTTACAGGATGCCAGCCGGCAGTGAGGTATCGCGACACCGTTACCCAAACCGGTGCTACCCAGCTTTTCTCGGGTGACAAGACAGTTGAACAGATCCTTGGCGTCGATGACGGGATCATGTTGTCCGATCAGGTTGGCGATATATTCAAGGGTGCGCTTTTTGCTGCCACCCTGCACGCCGCAGAGGGCGTGCTCGGGCAATAGAATCTTACGAATACTCATTGGAATGCTGGGAGTTGCGAGGAGTGCTCAGTGCGAGCCGGCTCCCTGCATACGATCGATGTTTTTCTCTTTGTGCTTGAGGATCTGGCGATCAAGCTTGTCGGCCATAAGGTCAATGGCGGCATACATATCCTCGTGCTCGGCGGACGCCGCGATATCTGCACCGCGTATATGGAGCGTCGCTTCTGCAAGCTGTCTGACTTTCTCTACGCTCAGCGTAACCTGGATATTGGTTATGCTATCGCAGTGTTCAGCGAGCTTGTTTAGTTTTTTGGTAACATACTCGCGGAGGGACTCGGTAACTTCGACATGATGTCCGCTGATGTTAACTTGCATGCGTTACTCTCCTGATCACAGGTTCGCTCACATCCGGTTCGCACTCCGTCCGAACCGGGCTGACGGCTGTAGTGTACCATTGCTCAGGGGCGATCGTCTTGGGTTTTTGCGACCTATTTACCGGAATCCGCGTATGCCCATACGTGCCGTTTCCGATCATTAGCCACAGCGTAGACTACACCAGCCGTTTTCGTTCATTGGATGGCGGAATCAGGATGGATTCCCGGTATTTGGCAATGGTTCGCCGCGCCACCTGGATACCCTGTTGCGCCAGCATGGTGGCAATTTTGTTGTCGCTCAGGGGTTTTCGTGGGTTCTCCTGGGCGACCAGTTTCTTGATCAGCGCCCGGATAGCGGTTGAGGAGCACTCTCCCCCTGAGGCGGTGCTGACATGACTGGAGAAAAAGTATTTGAGTTCAAAAATGCCCCGGGGCGTATGCATGTATTTCTGTGTGGTCACACGGGAGATGGTGGATTCATGCATCTCCACGCTTTCGGCAATATCGTGTAGCACCAGCGGTTTCATGGCTTCTTCGCCGTAATCGAAGAAGCCGCGCTGGTAGTCGACAATCCGGGTGGCGACCTTGAGCAGGGTTTCACTGCGACTCTGCAGACTCTTGATAAACCAGCGGGCTTCCTGAAGTTGATTTTTCAGGTAGGTGTTGTCGCTGCTGCTGTCTGCCCGGCGGATCAGGGATGAGTAGCCGGTATTGATACGTAGGCGTGGCGATGCATCAGGATTCAGCTCAACGACCCACTCGCCCTGCTTTTTGCTGACCAGTACATCCGGGATGACATATTCTGCTTCGCTGGTTTCAAGGCTGCTGCCGGGTTTAGGGTTCAGGGTTTGGATGAGTTCAATAGCGGCTTTTAGCTCGGGTTCCTTGAGCTTTGTCTTGCGCATGATCGTGGTGTAATCACGGCTGCCCAGACGATCCAGGTGCTGGTCAGCGACTTGTCTGGCGGCAGATAATGCGGGTTCTTCCTGAACGTCAGGACCGTTTAGCTGTATAAGCAGGCATTCGCGCAGGTCTCTGCAGGCTACGCCGATTGGTTCAAACTGCTGGATGCGACGCAGCATGACCTCGACTTCGTCAAGCTCGACCTCCAGTTCCGGATCCATGCCCTCAAGGATATCTTCCAAGGAGCATGTCATGTATCCGTCGTCGTTTATTGCGTCGATAATCGCCATGCCGATCAGGCGATCGGTGTCACTCATTGGGGTCAGGTTGAGCTGCCACTCAAGGTGATCCTGTAGTGAGTCGGGGGCGCTGCTGCGACTGGTGAAGTCGTCGTCAGGACGTTCGGCCTGAGAGCCGGATGAGGATTGGTAGACATCATCCCAGCCGCTATCGATGGGAAGTTCAGATGGGATCTGATCGCACCACTCTTCCTGGGAATCTGATACTTCTGGGTTTTGTTCTGTTTTTTCACCCTCTGCAAAGTCAGTCAGGCCGGTTTCGCTGCCAGTGTCGTCTTCCTGTGTCGTGGACTCTTCCGAGACATTGCTTTCTGGCGAACCTTCCTCCTGCTCAAGCAGGGGGTTGCTCTCAATGGCCTGCTGGATCTCCTGCTGCAGATCCAGTGTTGACAGCTGCAGCAAGCGGATGGCCTGCTGCAGTTGTGGGGTCATGGTCAGTTGCTGGCCAATCTTGAGTTCCAGTGATGGCTTCATGACTCTACCGGTCCTGGTTGTACTACATCTGATTCACGGTTGTCGTTCTTGCTCATCCCTGAGAGCGTGTCAGGTACCTGTTAGCACCTGCGGTTATTCAGCCTATTGCGACATTTATCGCTTACGCGACGGTATAGTACATGGCTGGTTTGGATTTTGCATCAGATACGGAAGTGTTCACCGAGATAGACGTCGCGAACCTTCTGATTGGCCATGATGGCGTGACTGTCGCCTTCGGCGATAATGTGGCCTTCGCTGACAATATAGGCGTGTTCACAGATATCCAGTGTTTCGCGTACATTGTGGTCGGTGATCAGGACGCCTATGCCGCGATTTTTCAGATGCTGGATAATCTGTTTGATATCATTGACCGAAATAGGGTCGACGCCGGCGAAGGGTTCATCCAGCAGGATGAACGAGGGCTCGGTTGCCAGTGAACGGGCAATTTCAACCCGCCGCCGCTCTCCACCGGACAGGCTCATACCTGCACTGTCGCGGATATGCTGAATGTTGAACTCTTCCAGCAATTGTTCCTGCTTTTCAACACGCTGCGTCTTGGTCAGGTCCTTGCGGGTTTCAAGGATTGCCATCAGGTTATCCGCCACGCTGAGCTTGCGGAAAATGGAGGCTTCCTGTGGCAGGTAGCCAATGCCTGCGCGGGCGCGACCGTGCATGGGCAGCGGTGTGATGTCCTGGTTGTCAATCCGGATCTGGCCGCCATCGGCGTGCACCAGTCCGACAATCATATAAAAACAGGTCGTTTTGCCGGCGCCATTGGGGCCGAGCAGTCCGACAATCTGCCCACTCTCAATACTGACAGAGACATCCCTGACGACCTGGCGGCCACCGTACTGTTTTCTGAGGTTGCAGGCTTTAAGCTGAGACATGCTGTCGTTTAACCGCTGTACATCGAAACTCGTTGGAACGGTGATGGCTGCGTTATGAGGCAGCCATCCCAGGAAAGGACCGGCTTACTGGCGAGGCTGGATCACCATCTCGACCCGTTTGCCCTCGTTGGCGCCATCCGCCTTTGCGTTGACGACCTGAGCCTGCTTATCATACTCGATCATGTCACCGGTAAAAGTGTCGCCTTTTTGTTCAAGACGGGCTTGTTTGATCAGCTCGACCTTTTCATGATCCAGGTAATACTTGATGGTCTTGCCCCAGGCCTTGAGGAGGCCTTTCTCACTGTCCTGTTCTTCTTCAAAGTAAGCCTTTTTCTTCTTGCCTTCAGAGACCACTTTCTGAATCTGTCGATCCTGAGAGTAGATGGTCACAATGTCCCCGGTCAGTTTGGTGGTGCCCTGGGTCATGATGACATTGCCGCGGTAGATGGAAATGCCATTTTTGTCGTCGATGTCGGCAGAATCTGAAGAAATGTGGATCGGTTTTTCCCGATCGCTGGGCAGTGCCAGTGCAGACGTCGTGCTGAACAGTGCCATGGCGGCAACAAATGTAAGAGTGAATTTAGCGTGATTCATGTACGCCCCTGACCCTGGACTTCAACTGGATAAAATCCCGTTTATAAAACGCTTTCATGCCGTTGGCTTTCATCACGCCGCTGGGACTGATGATGGTGACCGGCCGGTTGGTATCGGCAAAATCCTGACCAGAGTATATGGTCAGAAAGTCTGTGTCCATGCGCAGCTTTTGGGTTTCACCCTCGACCTGTGTCATGACAACGTTCTTTTTCAATTCTACCGTTTCCCCGTCGGGCAGGATGCGGCCGGTATCCGCGACGGTGTGCCACGGCGCAGCATTGTCGCTGTAACTCCAGAGATCCGGGCTGGCCAGTAGTGTGATGTCATTGTGAGGATAGTGGCTGATGCTGTCAGCGGTCAGGTCTGATTTCAGCAGCCCATTCTCGTCGAATTCGCGGATATGTGCATTGTAAGAAAAGAAGTCCGGCACCTTGATCTCGGTGGTTGCCTCGGCTGGCTGGCGGGAAACCTTGAGATCCGTTTCGTAGGCCCAGTAACCCATGCCGACCGCGAGGACGACAATGGCGGCTATCAATAGAATCTGGCGTAATGGCATATAACGTCCTTAACCCGCAGGCACGTATCCCTGATGATTCAGAGATACGCGGCCTGTGCAGCTTCCAGGGTGCCCTGGGCCGCCATGATCAGCTCACAGAATTCCCGTGCAGCGCCACGGCCACCTTTCATCTGGGTGACACCGTCAGCATGTTGCTTGACGAAATCGTGGGCATTGGCAACCGCCATACCCAGTCCGGCCCGTCGGATCGCAGCAAGGTCCGGAAGGTCGTCGCCCAGGTAGGCGACCTGCTCAAAGGTCAGCCCGAGTTCTTCGAGCATGCTGGTGAGTACGGTCAATTTGTCTTCCCGCCCCTGTACTAGGTGGGCAATACCGAGATCCTGAGCACGTTTTTCGACCAGTGGTGAGCTGCGGCCAGTAATGATGGCCGTCTCGACACCGCTGTTTTGAAGGAGTTTGATGCCAAGGCCATCGAGTATGTTGAATGCCTTGATTTCTTGACCATCAGAAGTGAAATAGAGGCGTCCATCGGACAAGACACCGTCCACATCAAAAACGGCCAGTTTCACATTGCGTGCTTTTTCGTGCAGTGCAGCATTCATTCAGACAACTCCAGCCTTAAGCAGGTCATGCATATTAATGGCGCCGATGGCGTGATTGTCTTCATCTACACAGATCAGGGCGTTGATCTTGTATTCATCCATGATATGCAGGGCTTCAGCGGCCAGAATATTGTCCCGAACGGTTTTGCAGTTGCGGGTCATGACATCATCAATCACGCTGTTGCGTGGATCGATGTTTTGATCCAGTGCCCGTCGCAGGTCGCCATCAGTGAAGACGCCTATGACTTTTTGATTGTCATCGCAGACGGCGGTGATACCCAGACCTTTGCCGGTGATCTCGAGCAGTGCTTTGCTGAGAGATGTGCCCTCTCTGACCATGGGAATACGGTCGCCGGTGTGCATGATGTCAGAGACTTTCAGCAGCAGGCGTCGTCCGAGGCTACCGCCAGGGTGGGAAAATGCAAAGTCTTCTGCAGTAAAACCGCGGGCTTCCAGCAGGGAGATCGCCAGTGCATCACCCATGACCAGTGTTGCGGTTGTGCTTGATGTGGGCGCAAGATCCAGAGGGCAAGCCTCTTTTTCGACACTGACATTCAGGTGGGCGTTAGAGGCGCGGGCCAATGTGGAGTCGTTGTTGCCTGTCATGCTGATTAAAGGAATGCCCAGTCGCTTCAGCAGTGGGATCAGGGTAACTACTTCACTGGTATTACCGGAGTTGGACAGCGCCAGCACGATATCATTGCTGGTGATCATGCCCATGTCGCCGTGGCTGGCTTCTGCCGGATGCACAAAAAATGAAGGGGTGCCGGTGCTGGCCAGGGTGGCGGCAATCTTACGGCCGATATGGCCCGACTTGCCCATCCCTACGACAATTACGCGGCCGGTACAGGCCAGCATGCGCTGACAGGCATCGGCAAAATGGTTGTCAATACGGTTGTGCAGGGCATCAACGGCCTTGCGTTCAAGGTCTACGGTGCGTCGGCCTGACGCGATAAAAGCTTCCGGATTGGTCATTGCAGCTCGATCAGATAGTGATTCAGTGGTCGCTGTGATGTCTGGGTGCGTGTCCATAGCGTATCAGCTTTGCAGGTATAGCAGCAGGGTATAGCCCAAATAGCAGGCTGCCAGTAGTACGCCGGCCCCCCGTCCTATTCTCTGGCGTTTGCGACCGGCGAGCGCCAGGATCAGTAGCAGCGCTGTGATGGCGATCATGGCCGGCACGTCACGCTGGAATGCGGCCGGATCGATGGTGGCTGGTGCCACGATGCCGGGCACGGCCATTACGGCCAGCAGGTTAAAGATGTTGGAGCCTACAATATTTCCCAGCGCAATGTCATGGTGTTTTTTCAGGGCGCTGACTACTGAGGCGGCCAGTTCCGGCAGGCTGGTGCCGATGGCGACAATGGTCAGGCCGATGATCAGCTCACTGATGCCCAGTGCACGGGCGACTTCTGTTGCTCCCCAGACCAGCAGGCGGGAGCTGGCTACCATCACCAGTAGTCCAACGATCAGCAGGACGGTGGCTTTTGCCTGACTGATATCCGGCAGTTCTTCTTCGGTTTCTGCGCCGGCAGTGGTTTGCAGGTTGCTGTCGGGCTGGCGTTGCCAGCGGTAGATCAGGTAAAGCGTGAGAATCAGGCCACTGATCAGCAGGATGCCGTCCAGGTGGCCCAGCTGGTTGTCGATCAGCAGCAGGCCGGCCAGGACGGTGATAATCATCAGTAAGGGGATTTCACGGCGAACAACATCACTTTTGACGGGCAGGGGGGCCACGATGGCGGTAATGCCCAGCACCAGGCCAATGTTGGCGATATTGGAACCGACAGCATTTCCAACGGCGAGGCTGCCATAACCAGACATGGCAGCCATCAGGGAAACCAGGATTTCAGGGGCAGACGTGCCGATAGAGACAATCGTCAGGCCAATCAGCATAGGCGACATGCCAAAGTTTCGGGCGGTGGCCGCTGCGCCATTGACAAATTTGTCGGCGCTCCACATCAGGGTGATAAATCCAGCAAGGATAGCGCCAGTAGCGAGAAGCATGGTGATTTCGTAAACCTGTCTGCTCAAAGCGGGGGATTGTATCTGTAAAGTGGCTGCCTGGCACTCTGCAGTGACGAAAAAACCATAACCTTGCCACTTGTTCAGGTTCTGTTAAGGGTCTGTTGAGTAAGGTAGGCCACTGGAAATATTCAGATAATCAGCATCGTTCGCGGTGAGGCTTATGTCATAATGTGAACGGTGTTACACTTTTATCGGCGGGATAATGGTGTCAGTGTGCTATTGCCTTGATAGCACTTTGCTGTTGCCTGTTGCGTAATCTTGTAGCCTAACTGGCTGAATCCCTGGTTGTACTGAATCACCGTGAGCGCCTGTGTCGCCTGCGGTTGGGTATGGATTGTTACGCGTTAACCGATTCCTGGATGGAAGGTGCTTTTGCTTGATGAGTGCACTGTCGGACAATTTTGTTGAAATCCGCGGGCTGACCTTTCTGCGTGGCGAACGAGTGATCTTCGACAACGTGGATATGGATATTCCCCGGGGTAAAATCACTGCGGTGATGGGGCCCAGTGGCACGGGTAAAACAACACTGCTGCGCCTGATTGGCGCCCAGTTGAAGCCTGATGCCGGTACTATCCGCGTCGATGATCATGATCTGTTTGCGCAGGATCGGGAGCACCTGTTCCAGCTGCGTCGTCGCATGGGGATGTTGTTCCAGAGCGGTGCGCTGTTCACGGATCTGAGCGTCTTTGGAAATGTCGCCTTTCCGCTTCGAGTGCACACCAACCTGCCCGATCGCATGATTCGGGATATTGTCCTGATGAAATTGCAGGCAGTCGGTTTGCGTGGTGCTTCCCAATTGATGCCCAGCGAGCTCTCGGGTGGCATGGCGCGCCGTGTGGCGCTGGCCCGTGCCATTGCACTGGATCCAGGCATGATGATGTACGACGAACCGTTCGTAGGGCAGGATCCTATTGCCATGGGGGTACTGGTCAAGCTGGTCAGGATGCTCAATGACTCCCTCAATATGACGACAATCGTCGTTTCGCATGATCTGACGGAAACCGCCAGTATTGCAGATTTTCTCTATCTGTTTGCCGATGGCCATGTGATAGGCAAGGGTACACCGGAAGAAATGATGAATTCGAATGACCCGGATATCCGGCAGTTTATGAATGGCCTGCCGGATGGTCCGGTGCCGTTCCATTATCCCGGTGAGGACTACCTCACTGAATTGTTGGAGGAGGGGTAATGACGGGCTTTGTCGATAGTCTGGTCAGGATCGGCCGGATTGGTCTTGATCGCATTCAGGCGATTGGCCGCGCCGGAATGATTCTGTTTCATGCCATCCTGGGGCGTTCCCGCCACGGTTCCATGTTCCCGTTGCTGATCAAGCAACTGTACTCCGTGGGTGTTCTGTCTCTGGTCATCATTATTGTATCCGGCTTTTTCATTGGTATGGTGCTGGGGTTGCAGGGGTACAACATCCTGGTCCGTTACGGTTCTGAACAGGCGGTCGGCCAGCTGGTGGCTTTGAGCTTGGTGCGTGAGTTGGGGCCGGTGGTGACCGGGTTGCTGTTTGCCGGCCGCGCAGGCTCAGCGTTGACGGCGGAGATTGGGCTGATGAAAGCCACGGAGCAGCTGTCGAGCATGGAGATGATCGGTGTTGATCCGCTCAAGCGGATTATCGCGCCGCGATTCTGGGCCGGTTTTATCAGCATGCCGCTGTTGGCAGCCATCTTTTCCATGGTGGGTATTCTCGGTGGCGCCATGGTGGGGGTTGACTGGCTCGGTATCTATGAAGGCTCATTCTGGGCCAATATGCAGCAGGCCGTTGATTTCCGCAATGACGTGATTGACGGAATGATCAAAAGTCTGGTGTTTGGTTTTGTCGTGACCTGGATTGCCGTATTCCAGGGCTATGACACCGTGCCGACATCAGAAGGTATCAGTCGGGCAACGACCCGCACGGTGGTTTACGCCTCCCTGGCTGTTCTGGGGCTTGACTTTATATTGACTGCCGTAATGTTTGGAGACCTGTAAGCGATGCGGATGCGAACGATAGAGATTGGTGTCGGCGCCTTTATTCTGGCGGGCGTGTTTGCGCTTGTCCTGCTGGCGTTGAAAGTCAGCGGCCTCTCCCTGAGCAGTAGCTCACAGACGTATGAGCTGTATGCGGAATTCGATAATGTCGGTTCCCTTACGCATCGTGCCAAGGTCGCCATGGCGGGCGTGACGATTGGTCGAGTTGTGGGTATTGAACTGAACAAGAAAACCTATATGGCACGGGTCACCATGGCTATTGACGGTGATGTTGACAATATTCCTGTTGACAGTACGGCAGCCATTGAAACAGCAGGCCTTTTGGGTGAGAAGTACATTGGTATCAGTATCGGCGGTGCGACAGAGTTCCTGCGTCCGGGAGAGCTGTTTGATGATACTCAGTCTGCGATTGTACTCGAGGACCTGATCGGGAAATTCATGCTGGGTGCTGTCGGCAAGGACGATACGGCCAGTGATGATGCGTTTTGAGCCAGCGACGATAGACTTTAATTAACGTGTGATCTCGACGGTTGCCAATCATGAAAATGACACAGAAACTGACTCGTATGCTGGCACTGCTGGCGGTTGTTGCACAGGTTTCCCTGCCGGTTGTAGCGGCTGAGCAGAAGCCGGAAACAGTGGCCAGTCAAGCCACCAACCAGGTACTGACGGTGTTGCGTGAAAACCGGACGGTCTTCGAGAAAGAACCGCAAAAATACTACGTGGCCGTTGAAGAAGTGCTGGATCCGGTGATTGCCTTTGATCAGGTGGCCCGTGGTGTGATGGGTAAGTATGCGCATAGGGCAACGCCAGAGCAGTTGAAGGCGTTTACCCAGACTTTCCGTGACAGCCTGATTGAGTTTTATGGCAAGGCGGTGATGACGCTGGATCCTTCCCGTCTGAAACTGTCACGTGTTGACCCTGTGGCTGAAGAGCAGTTGGCGGATTACCGTAACCGGAAGATTCGTTCTATTCCGGTCAATCTGAAAGTCAGTTCGGATAATCAGGAATACAGCTTGTCCTACTCCATGATTCAGGACGGTGGCCAATGGAAAGCGCGGAATATCATCGTAGAAGGGATCAATATCGGCGTGCAGTTCCGCAACCAGTTTGCTTCTGCCATGCAGCAGTACAAGGATGTGGGTAAGGTGATTGATAACTGGTCGGCCATTATGAAGAACCAGGCGGATGCCGCCCAGGGGGCCTGATGAATACAGTTGAGGTAACGGCGCCGGGAAAGCTGGTGTTGAAGGGCGCGGTTGATGTCGATACGGCGGCTGAACTGGAAGTTGCCGGCATGGCGTTAATTGATAGTCAGGTCGCACCATGGTGGGAAGTTGACCTGTCCGCTGTGACCCGTGCTGACAGTGCCGCTCTGGCGTTGCTACTCTCCTTGATGCGGGATGCCGGGAATAAACAGGTCAGCCTGACATTTACCGGGTTGCCGGATGAATTGATGGCTCTGGCCGGGGTCTGCGGCGTGGATAGTCTGTTGCCGATGGCCTGAATTTCCAGAAAAACTGAAAAAAACGTGTAAGAAACGGGCGGAACACTGGTGTTCCGCCCGTTTCTTTTATTATTATTGCTCGTTTTGTATCCGGGTTGGGATGAGCGCCATGCAAGCTGTTGAAATCAAGACACTACTGGAAGAGCGACTGGATGACGCCGAGGTCATCGTTTCTGGTGAGGGCTGTGATTTCCAATTGACAGTGATTTCTGATCAGTTTAGCGGTGCCTTGCCTGTAAAACGCCAGCAAATGGTGTACGCCCACCTGAATGACCTGATTGCTGACGGCACGATTCACGCGGTGACCATGCGTACCTTTACCCGTGACGAGTGGGCTGCTCAGCAATAAATCTTTTGCCAGCCTATGCTTGGCCAACGCTGCATGCTTGCGGGTTGGCTTGGTAGGGGGGTGGTTTCGTATTACCTGTGTTATTTCCGGGAAGGTGGATGTGATATCAGTTCCTGGAAATAATGCTTATCCTCTCAACAGGGGTTTCAATGGATAAGCTGATTATTACTGGTGGAGTACAACTCAACGGCGAGATCCGGATCTCCGGCGCCAAGAACTCTGCCTTGCCGATCTTGGCCGCGACACTCCTGGCTGATGAGCCGGTGACAGTCTGTAACCTGCCGCACCTCAATGACATTACGACCATGATCGAGCTGTTCGGCTGCATGGGGATTGATCTGCTCATCGATGAAAAGATGAATGTGGAAGTGCATGCCAGCACGATTAAGCATCTCAGTGCACCTTATGAACTGGTTAAGACCATGCGCGCCTCGATCCTCGTGCTGGGGCCTTTGCTGAGTCGCTTTGGTGAAGCGGAAGTGGCGTTGCCGGGTGGTTGTGCGATCGGAAGCCGTCCTGTTGATCTGCATATCCGTGGTCTTGAGGTTATGGGAGCCGAAATAAAGGTTGAGGAAGGTTACATCCGTGCCAAGGCCAAACGTCTTAAAGGTGCCCGTATTTTCATGGATACTGTCACGGTCACCGGTACTGAAAACCTTTTGATGGCTGCAGTACTGGCTGAAGGTGAAACCCTGATTGAAAACGCGGCCCGTGAGCCTGAAGTGGTTGACCTGGCCGAGTGCCTGTTGCGCATGGGCGCCAAAATTGAAGGTCACGGCACTGATACCATTCGTATTCAGGGCGTTGACCGCCTGCACGGTTGTGTCTATTCCGTGCTGCCGGACCGGATTGAAACCAGTACCTATCTGATCGCTGCAGCAGCTACCGGCGGACGTATCAAGGTCAAGGACACTGAACCGAAAATCCTGGATTCCGTGCTGACCAAGTTGCAGGAAGCCGGCGCCAACGTGCAGTGGGGCGATGACTGGATCTCCCTGGACATGGAAGGCCGTCGCCCGAAAGCGATCAACCTGAAAACGGCTCCCTATCCTGCTTTGCCCACCGATGTTCAGGCCCAGTTCACGGCGTTGAACGCCGTCGCGGAAGGCACCGGTTCCATTACCGAAACCGTGTTTGAAAACCGCTTCATGCATGTTCAGGAAATGAAGCGCATGGGGGCGACCATCGACGTGGAAGGCAATACCGCCATTGTAACCGGGGTTTCAGAGTTAAAGGGAGCCCCGGTCATGGCAACCGATCTTCGTGCTTCTGCCAGTCTTGTGATTGCTGGGCTGGTGGCCGACGGTGACACCACGGTTGATCGTATTTACCACATTGACCGTGGTTACGAGTGTATCGAGGAAAAACTGCAGCAGCTGGGTGCGAAGATAAAACGCATCCTTGGATAATATAGTTGATCGAAAATAGCCGGGCTTATTAAGTTACCCGGCTTTTTTGATTTGTAGAGCAAACAATAGCGTGTTTTATATAATGATTGGGTTTTCAAGTGGAACTTTTTTGTAAGGAGCTTGCTTTATATTTATTAAGTTAATGAGGTGTTTGTTTTGTCGAGTGAGTCGTCAGTGAGCCGGTATTAATATTTTTGTAGCGTTTTTGAGGAGTGGTTTGTCTTTGTTGAAATAGAAAGATATTCGTTTGGAGTAAGGTGTTATGATTGAATGTAAAAAATTTTTTAGTAAAAAGAAGTTAATTAAAATTTATTCCAGTATCAATGTGTCAAAGAGTGGTAGCTTTGATTTTGTTGAGTCGTATCATTTTCTTCATGATCCCAAAAGACCAGATGAAAAAATTAAAATTGCACTTAGTACATGTAAAGGTTCATGGAGAGGGAATAAATTAAAAAAACGAGATGGTGTGTGTGCAGAAGCATATATGCTCGATTTAGATCAGAAAACGATCTACGGTAATGTGTTTGATCAAGTGATGAAAAAATCGTTTTGTATTTACTCCCTTTATGTTGACGATGAATATAGGGGGTTAGGTATGGCTGATGTTATGTTTTTATTGGCCGCACAATATGCAAGATATTTTGGTAAAGAGTATTTGTTGTTAGTTTATCCTGCGTCTGGATTGGGTGATTTTTATCAAAAGTATGGTTTGTACCCCGCGTCCATTGCTTTTAGTCAAATGAGAATGGAATTGTTGGCTCTTTATCAGAATAGCGTTCCGGCTGAGGTACTTATGCAGAGATATAACGAATTCTATTTGCTTCAGGGTGCGAGTGATTTTGTGGAAATGGTTGCAAAAAATAGAGTTTGTGAAAAATGGGATGCGAGCTAATAATGAAAGCTTGTGCATTATTAATGAAGGTCTTTATGAGGTAGTGATTGTTATGTCGAGAGGGCTTAATTAATCATTAGGTAAACCCCCGGCTATGCCGGGGAGACTCGCATAGGTTTTACCGAGGCGTCGGTTNGGGATTGTAAATATCATGTGGTTTTTATTCCGAAGAGGCGCCAGAAGGTGATCTACGGACGGTTGAGAAAATTTCTCGGAAACATATTCCACGAACTCGCCAAGCGTAAGGGGTGTGAGATTCTGGAAGGCCACTTGATGCGTGATCATGTCCACATATGTATCAGTATCCCTCCAAAATATTCAGTGTCACATGTTGTCGGTTACTTAAAGGGCAAGTGTGCCATAGCGATAGCTCGTCATTTTAAAGGTCGGCA
>NZ_BAABFL010000002.1:0-727 GCF_039540975.1 Kistimonas scapharcae | reverse complement strand
AGGAAACAGACGACCATGAACGACAGTGAAGCACTCGACCACCAGCTGGATCGCATCCGGAAAATGAATACCCGGGAACTGAAGGATCTGTGGCAGGAACTCTATTTCAAACCAGCGCCTGCCATGCATCCCAACCTGCTCAGGATGCGGCTGGCCTGGCGGGTACAGGAGATTTTTCATGGGGGCCTGAGCAAACGGGCGAACGACGCGTTGGCAACACTGCGCAGGCGAATAAAGAACGGCAGGATCACCCGCAAGCGTCAGGAAGAGCTACCCATTGGTACCCGCCTGACCCGGGACTACCACGGTGAACGGCATAACGTGCTGGTGGTTAAAAACGGCTTTGAATACAGGGGTGAGATTTACACCAACCTGAGCCGTATCGCCAAGGTCATCACCGGCACCCACTGGAATGGACCGGCTTTTTTTGGACTGAGGAAGGAATACAATGACTAACGGGAAGCCACTCAAGACACGCTGCGCCATCTATACCCGCAAATCCTCGGAAGAAGGGCTGGAACAGGAGTTCAACAGTCTGGACGCCCAGCGGGAGGCGGCTGCCGCTTATATCGCCTCGCAAAAACATGAGGGCTGGACTGCGATCGATGACCATTTCGACGACGGGGGTTTCTCCGGTGGTTCCATGGTGCATATTCTGGTTTACTTGAACACCGATTCTGGTCTACTTGAACACCCCCGTCACCTTACGTATTGGCGAGCCTGATTT
>NZ_BAABFL010000001.1:0-23388 GCF_039540975.1 Kistimonas scapharcae | reverse complement strand
AAAGCTGAGCTGTTGGTCCATGGCTAATCTCCAGCAAGGGCTGAGAGGAAATTAGCTTATTATCGGGGACTTAATCGCAGGTTCCCTAATAAAAACAGGGTAATATAACAATGAAAACCCAGTCAAAACACACATGACAAAGCCAAAAAATCAAACAAAATACTTTAATAAAAAAACCACACACTAAACACATTTACCAAAAACCATACAACCACATAGTATCTGTCGAATAAAAACAATTTCACCAGAACAATCCGTCTATCCACACTTCAATTGCAATGAAATAACAAACACTACGGCACACTCCATTTTTTCTCATTTAAGGCACACAGATCAGTGCTTTTTACGTGGCTAAACGTCACACCTGAGCACTTACAAAAATCCTCATCTAACCCCACGATATCACTCGATAGACCAGTGACCGATTCTACCAGTAAAAACCGATAACCCATTAGCCTGGTAGCAGAACAATCCCATATAAGCGTTACGTTCTGTGTACAGTCGTTTTGTTTTTTGTTACAAATTCACGTTTGTCGTTAATGCTACGACATTCCGGTGTTATAGTGCCACGGTGACGTAATACTCAGCGCGCCAGGGAAGCTTCGTCACCTGTTAGCATTAACAATTCCCTGTGCGAGGCGCACATTATCAGTAATCCTCTGTAGTGCCTGCCTACCGCTGAATCCGGCGATGAACGCCGGACAGGGGAATGATTTGGCCGACCGGACCTCCATGATGAAAAAAGACAGCTTTAGCCGTGATGAATTATTAGCCTGTTCCCAGGGAGAGCTCTTCGGCCCAGGAAACGCTCAGCTTCCAGCCCCCAATATGCTGATGATGGATCGCATTAGCCGCATCAGTGAGGAAGGTGGCGAATACGGCAAGGGAGAAATCATTGCCGAGCTAGACATAACGCCCGATCTTTGGTTCTTCGAATGTCATTTCCCGGGCGACCCAGTCATGCCCGGCTGCCTAGGACTTGACGCGATGTGGCAGCTGGTGGGTTTCTATCTAGGCTGGCTTGGCAACCCTGGCCGCGGTCGCGCCTTGGGGTGTGGTGAGGTCAAATTCTCAGGCCAGATACTGCCACGCCACAAGACTGTGACCTATAACATACATCTGAAGCGGGTTATCACCCGCAAACTGATCATGGGTATCGCAGACGGCACCGTCAGCGTCGATGGCAAGGAGATCTACGTTGCCAAGGACCTACGTGTCGGCCTGTTTACCTCAACCGATAATTTTTGACATAACCCGGGTTAATTCATGAGACGAGTCGTTATTACTGGCCTAGGCATCACTTCCTGCCTAGGCAACTCTGCTGATGCTGTGACCGAATCACTCAGGCACGGTCGCTCTGGCATTCGCCTGAACGAAAGCTATCGCGAAATGGGCTTCCGCAGCCACGTCTCCGGCTCCGTCGAGATCGACCTGGAATCCCAAATTGACCGAAAGTACCTTCGCTTCATGGGCAACGCTGCTGCCTACGCCTACATTGCCATGCAACAGGCCATTGATGACGCAGGCCTGGAAGAAAGTGATGTGTCCAATGCAATGACGGGGCTGATCGCAGGCTCAGGCGGTGCATCTTCCAACAATATCATCGAAAGTACTGATATTCTGCGTAGCCGCGGCATCAAACGAGTAGGCCCCTATCGCGTACCGCGGACTATGGGCAGCACCGTCTCCGCCTGCCTGGCAACCCCGTTCAAAATTAAGGGTATTAATTACTCCATCACATCAGCCTGTGCCACCAGCGCGCACTGTATTGGTAATGCCCTTGAGCAGATTCAAATGGGCAAGCAAAACATTATCTTTGCGGGTGGCGGTGAAGAAGAACATTGGTCACAAAGTGCTATGTTCGATGCCATGGGCGCCCTTTCCAGCAAATACAATGACGCCCCCGAAACCGCTTCCCGCCCCTACGATGCCACTCGGGATGGCTTCGTTATCGCCGGTGGCGGCGGTATGGTTGTTCTTGAAGAGCTGGAACACGCCAAGGCCCGTGGCGCCAAAATTTATGCTGAAATCGTGGGTTACAGTGCAACTTCCGACGGTTATGACATGGTGGCGCCTTCTGGCGATGGCGCTATACGCTGCATGCAGCAGGCGCTTTCCACGGTCAACGGCGACATTGACTATATCAACACCCATGGCACCAGCACACAAGCTGGCGATATCACCGAGTTGAACGCAATCAAAGCGGTATTTGGCGATGCCATTCCAGAAATCAGCTCCACTAAATCTCTATCCGGCCATTCACTTGGAGCTGCCGGCGTCCAGGAGGCCATCTATAGCCTCCTGATGATGAAAGAAGGGTTCATCTGTGCTTCTGCCAACATTACCGAGTTGGACGAAGGCGCTGCTGGTGCTCCCATCATCACTGGCGAATCAGTATCACGCGACCTGAACCGTATTCTGTCAAACAGTTTTGGTTTTGGCGGCACCAATGCCTGTCTGGCATTTGAGAAGTTTGCGGGATAACCAATAATAAAAAGGGCAACAGCTGTTGCCCTTTTTATTATCTCTGTCCTACCCCTGCGACTAACAGGCAGGTGTCACACCAACCGTTTCAAAGGCCTCATTGACTGTCGATTCAGACACGCCTTCCTGATTGGCTGCCAGCTTTACGCCACACGCAGCTTCTGCAAAGCTTGAATCGGGTGTCCAATAAAGCATATTGGCTCGTAACATCAGACCAAAGGCCTTACGTACATCGCCATTCAGGCGCTTTGTCATTTCATAGAACGCTTTGCTAAACAGACCGCTGCCGAGGTGGGCAACATCCCCTTTATCGACATCATCAAAACTCAGGTAACAGCCAGCCACTCGATGATAACAACCCGCTGCACCATAAAGCGCAGGCTGACTGATAGATCTTATTGGGTTCTTGCTTTTACTGATACGTTCGCCGAACTGCCAAGTCAGTTGGTTTTGACCATAAAGTCGTTCATGGGCTGTTCCATCATGGCTTTTGAGATAATATTCAGCCGTAATCGCCGCCATATCTGAAAACGCCTCATTAAGCGCACCAGCCTCGCCCGCGCCTGTTAACCCTGAATGTTGTTGAGTAAAGGCATGACTGATTTCATGCGCCAACACACCCAACGATACAAACGGATAAAAGTGTTTCCCCCCGTCCCCCAGTAGCACATTCTGGCCATTCCAAACAGCGTTCTCATAATCAACACCCGCATGGACTGCGACCATAATCGATTGACCACCCGCCAGAACCGGTTGCTTATACCAACGTTCATACATAGCAACAACCATATTGCCAAAAACATAAGCATCATTAGCGGGTGAAAACGCACCATTGGACGTATCCCCTCGATTATTATCACACTCGTAATTCAGTGGCATGGCAAAATCACCATCCACCCAGAAAGTGCGATTATTCAAAGATATAACGACCAGACGCGTATTGGCCAACAGGCAAATATCATTGCTTTGTGTCACCGACAATGAAGGTAAACCACCTTCTCCAAACACATATCGTCCGGTTTTTTCATTACCACCCGGCCCTTTATCCCGATACAGGGATTTAACATTATCCCAATATTGATAAATGCTGGAATCAGCAGCATCAATTAAATAATGAGGCCACTTCTCTGGCCCATTCGATGGCCGCACCCGGAAACTCACCTGATAGACAAAATGCGCCGTACGATTACGGTCAAGCCAGATTGCCGGCCGTGTATCACTCTCAAAGATATTACCGGCAATTCCGGTTCTCTCCGTAAACTCTTCCTTCGCAAAACTGAGCATTTCTTCACGAAAAGCATCCGTTTTCAGCTCATCATCAATCGTGAGGCGTATACCTCTGGCCAACTTGCCAGAAAATTCGGCATTGCTCAGGTCTTCATCCTTGTCAGCGCCAAAATGCGCAATAACATGGCGTCCCAAAACCAACACACCCTTGTAATATTGCTGGTAACGGGCATAGCTGCTCTGCCTATTGGTAAACTGATGAATCCTGACCAGCGCATGATCCAGCGACTCAATATCCTGCTCGCTCTTATTCCGGTCATCGATGACCGTAAAGCCTTTCAGCACCCTCTTATCAAACAACTCCAGCCGTAGATCGTCAATCGCAGCCTGAGCGTTGGTTGAAAGCCATAACATCACCCATAGAATGCAGTTCAAGATAGGCTTGAAAGCCATGATATCGTCCCTGAAATCTCAACTATCAATTTATACAGATAAAAGTCGCTCTATCTATTAATAAAACCCTATCAACTTCACTATAGACCGGAACCCGAAAGAAACTATCTCATTAGCGCTCAGTCTTACTGTAGTGGTCAGTTGTGTTTATTTGCAGCAGCGGCCTGGATGCCGCGGTAGCGAAGCAGGACAAGGATTGTCCTGTCAGAGCGGGCGGAGAATAGACACAACTGCCCGCCGCTGGCACGGCGTTATAAACACTTCCGTATAACAGAAACATGAGGCATAAAAAATGCCGGGAAGCGTACACTTTCCGGCATCTTCATACGGTACAAATAGAAGCTAATTAGCCAGCCACTTCTACCAGGAACTTATTGAGACGTTTGACATAGGCCGCAGGGTCATCCAGTTTGCCACCTGCAGCCAAGCTGGCCTGATCAAAGATAATATGCACCAGATCGCCAAACCGGTCTTCATCAGGCTCATTATCCAGCCGGGTAATCAGAGCATGATCAGCATTAATTTCCATGATCGGCTTACTTTCAGGTACATCCTGACCCGCCGCCTGGAGAATGCTCTTCATCTGAGCCCCCATATCAAACTGACCAACCACCAGGCAAGCCGGTGAATCAGTCAGACGGTTCGTCACCCGCACCTCTTCTACACCGTCAGCCAGAACGTTCTTAATACGTGCAACCAGGTCTTCGTGTTCTTTGGCGGCCTCTTCCTTGGCTTTCTGATCAGCTTCATCATCCAGGCTACCGAGATCCAGGTCACCACGACCAACATCAACGAACGACTTGCCGTCAAATTCGTGCATATGGGACATCAGCCACTCATCGACACGATCAGTCAGCAACAGGACTTCAATACCCTTTTTACGGAAGACTTCCAGATGAGGGCTATTGGCCGCCGCATTGTAGCTTTCCGCTGTAATGAAGTAGATCTTCTCCTGACCTTCTTTCATGCGACCCATGTAATCGGCCAGGGCAACCGTCTGTGCGGATGTAGCAGCATGTGTGGACGCAAAGCGCAGCAGAGACGCGATCTTCTCACGGTTAGCAAAGTCTTCCGCCGGACCTTCCTTCAGCACCTGACCAAATTCATTCCAGAACGCCTGGTAGGTTTCTGCGTCACTTTTCGCCAACTTGGACAGCATATCCAACACCCGCTTGGTCAGAGCGGTTTTCATGCTTTCCACCTGCGGGTCTTTCTGCAGAATTTCACGGGAGACGTTCAGGGACAGGTCATTAGAGTCAACCACACCCTTGATGAAGCGCAGGTACATGGGCAGGAACTGCTCGGCTTCATCCATGATGAACACACGCTGCACATAGAGCTTCAGGCCCTGCTGCATGTCACGGTTATACAGGTCGAACGGTGCTTTGGATGGCACATAGAGAAGACTGGTGTATTCCAGCTTACCCTCAACCCGGTTATGGCTCCACTTCAGCGGATCAGCAAAATCGTGGCTGATATGCTTGTAGAATTCTTTGTACTCTTCATCGCTGATCTCACTGCGACTCCGGCACCAGAGCGCTTTCGCAGTATTAACCGTTTCCCACTCTGGCTCGACCTCAGCCTTTTCTTCACCCTCTTCCGGTTCCGGCTGCTCCTTGAGCATCAGAACAGGCAGGGAAATATGGTCAGAATACTTGCGAATAATGGAACGCAGACGCCAGCCATCGGCAAAATCCTGCTGCTCTGACTTGAGGTGCAGGATAATGGTAGTGCCACGCTTCTCGCGATCAATAGACTCAACCGTAAATTCACCGGTACCTTCAGAAATCCAGCGAACACCTTCCTGCTCACCGACCTTACGGGTTTCTACCGTGACTTTGTCCGCCACAATGAAAGCAGAGTAAAATCCGACACCAAACTGACCGATCAGCTGGGCGTCTTTCTTCTGATCGCCTGTCATCTGCTTCAGGAATTCACCGGTACCGGACTTGGCAATGGTACCCAGGTTATCAATGACTTCCTGACGATTCATACCAACACCATTGTCAGTGATGGTGACGGTCTTGGCCTCTTTGTCAAAACTGACCCGGATATCCAGGTTTGGATCAGACTCCAGCAGGCTGCTGTCGTGCAGCGCGGCAAAACGCAATTTGTCAGCTGCATCGCTGGCATTGGAAATCAGTTCACGCAGAAAGACTTCCGGGTGGGAGTACAAAGAGTGAATCATCAACTGCAGCAGCTGCTTGACTTCTGTCTGAAACCCCAGGGTCTCCTTACTGGCTTCAACGGTCATACGGTGCTCTATCCTCTTGAATTCAGCATGACAAACAAATACTGAAAACCTAGATAAGGTCATCCCGACTGATTTCAAGGGCAGATTTCCAGCAAATTCATTTCAGCCCCATCAAACTTCGCACTTTGCGACCGAACGGCTACACATTCGCTTCGGCAAATAACACCATCGTCATTGACCATAACAACCGTTCAAAATACTTATTGTCGCTGATGGCCATGGCCCCTAAGATGCGCCGCTTTGGCATTGAACCGCCCCGTCGCGGTGACAAGATCTTCGATCGCCACCTGTCAGGACGACAGCATTACATGCCCAACATCTGGTGCAGTCGCGTACCGCCGGAGGACAAGCAGAGACACGATGACACCCATTTCATTTATTTACGGCCCCATGAAATCCGGCAAGACTGCACGACTGATCGGTGATTTTTACGCGCTGTCTGAGCACTACAAAGTCACCGTTGTCCGCCCGTCCATTGATACCCGGTCACCGGATGGCTATGTGAAAAGCCGCAATGGCAGCGAACTGCAATGCAAAGTGTTTGCGTCTACGGATCAATTGCTGTCAATAATGAATGCGTCGGGCACCGAGGTTCTGCTGGTCGATGAAGCCCAATTCCTGCCTGCCGAAACCGTCAAGCAGTTAATCCGCCTCAGCCTGAACACTGCACTGCAGGTGCGTTTCTACGGCCTGATGACGGATTACCTGGGCAATATTTTTGAAGCTTCGGAAACCATCACGAAGTTTTCGCAGAAACTGGAACCCCTGTTTGCCAATTGCCACTGCGGCAAACCGGCCCAGTTCACCCAGTTTACCGGTGAAAGCAATGGCCGAACCATCATCGTCGGCCACGATGAAGAATACTTTCCCGTTTGCACCCATTGTTTCCTGGAAGCCTGTTAACCATGACCGATTGCCAGACCAACCATTTTGTTGCTGTAGAAGCTAACATCGCCGCCGGTAAATCGACGCTGCTGCCGCGTCTTGCCGAGGCCATGGGCTGGGAAGCTCTGAAGGAACCGGTTGACGACCCACGCTTTACTGAACTGCTGGAAGATTTCACCAGGCATCCACACGATGCCAACCGCCGTATTCGCTTCCAAAAGTACATCACCGAGCGTCGTGCGACACTGGTAGAAGGCTTGGACCGAGGCAAGAACTACCTGATCGAGCGCTCGCTCTACTCAGACCTGATTTTTTCCCAGGCGAACTTCCTGTCCATGGAACAACCTGATGCCATGTACATGGATTATTACTACGACATCAAGCGCCGTCTGGAGCATTATCCACGCATCAGCGCTGTTGTATACCTCCAGACGAACCCGACAGTTGCCCATAGCCGCCTGCTGGAACGCGCCCGTTCAGCCGAATCAGGCACACCGCTGGCTTACTTGGAAGACCTGCATCGTTTCCACGAAGCCTGCCTTCCCCAAATCTGCCGGGAAATGCAGACCCCCATGCTGACCGTCAACTGGAATGCGTTCGGCTGCGAGCATGAGCTGGCCAAAATGATCTTTGCTACCATCGAAGATAATCAGCCATTGGCTGCCTGAACCCATATTAAAAAGGGCCTCTAAGAGGCCCTTTTGCTTGTTAAGCATTCTCTTGCTCCAAACCAAACCATTTCAATCGTTCATGTAACTGAACCACTTCACCCACAATGATGAGTGTGGGCGGCTTGATTTTTATCTCAGCAATATCGCTGACGATTGAGTCCAGAGTACCGGTGTAAACACGTTGATCACGTGTCGTACCCTGCTGAATCAACGCAACAGGCGTTTCCGGGCTACGACCATGGTCAACCAATTCCTGGCAGATTCTGGGAAGCCCCATTAATCCCATATAAAAGACCAGTGTCTGATCTTTGCGCACCATCTCCGACCAGTTCAAATCATAACCACCGTCTTTTAGATGGCCAGTCACAAAGCGAACAGACTGCGCATAGTCACGATGTGTCAGGGGAATACCGGCATAACTCGCACAACCGGAGGCGGCCGTAATACCCGGAACGACCTGGAAAGGAATACCTTCTTCGGCAAGGGTATCGATTTCTTCTCCGCCACGGCCAAAGATAAACGGATCGCCACCTTTGAGACGTAAAACACGCTTGCCCTCTTTAGCCAGTTTCACGAGCAGCATATTAATATCGCCTTGGGGTAAGGTATGCTGATCCCGGCGTTTACCCACATAAACATAATCAGCATCACGCCGGCACAGGGCCAGCACATCTTCTGAGACCAGACGGTCATGCAACACGACATCCGCCTGTTGCATCAACCGGAGAGCACGGAAGGTCAACAAATCGGGATCACCAGGCCCACCACCAACAAGATAAACTTCGCCAACCTGTTGTTCATCCTGTGCGTCCAGCGCCTGGCCAATCATCTTCCGAGCCTGTTCCATGTTGCCGGCCAGTGCCTGCTCTGCAGCCGGCCCTCCCAGCACCTTCTCCCAGAAATAGCGGCGATCATTCAGGCTGGAAAATCGGGCTTTGACCTGCGTCCGGAAGCTGCCAGCCAACTCCGCCAAGCGCCCGTAACCATCGGGAAGCAAACTTTCCAGACGGGTACGCAACAACCTGGCCAGCACTGGCGCCTTACCTGCACTGGATACGGAAACAATTAGAGGGGAGCGATCTATGATGGCTGGCATAATGGCATTACCCTGCTCTGCCCCATCCACCACATTCACGGTCAAACCGCGGGCTTTAGCGGCCTCCGCAACAGCGCCATTCACCGCATCGCTGTCTGTTGCAGCAATGACCAGCCGAACACCACTCAGGTCTTCATCCAGAAAAGGACGTTGAATGATTTCATGTCGCTGGTGATCCAGCATACCGGCCAGCTCTTCAAGAATATCCGGCGCTACCAGACGAATGCGCGCCCCTGCTGAAAGCAGTAACCGAATCTTGCGAAGCGCTACAGCATCACCACCAACCACCAGGCATACGGTATCCCTGACATCCAGATACAGCGGCAGATAATCCACTGTCGCACCCCCATCTTATTCTCTAAGCGACCGGTTCCCTGTCTGTTCCTGTCCCTTGCGATGGCATTTTACACCTAGTAAACGACAAAACGCTTATAAAACCCTGAAATATCCTTATACGAAAAAGGCTTTTTACCGAAACCATACCCCTGAAAACATCAAATATGGTAACCTCGGTGCGCCTGAAAAGGTTTAAAAAAAGAGCGGCAAACGCCACAAAGAGAACTGCCGTTCCCCACGGCACGCAGGTATCGACAAGGACCAGTAATGACCCAAGAGAGTCGCTATATTGTCGCGCTGGATCAAGGCACCACCAGCTCCCGCAGTATCATCTTTGATCATGACGCACAGATTGTCGGCATTTCACAACGGGAATTCACGCAGATTTATCCCCGGGCCGGCTGGGTCGAGCATGATCCCATGGAAATCTGGGCGACCCAGAACGCCACACTGACAGAAGTCCTCGACAAGGCCGGTATTGGCGTCGAAGAGGTCGCAGCCATCGGCATCACCAACCAGCGTGAAACAACGGTCGTCTGGGATCGCCACACAGGCAAGCCGATTTACAACGCTATCGTTTGGCAATGCCGCCGAACCGCCGAGATCTGTGAGTCCCTGAAAAAACAGGGCATGGAAGACTATGTCCGTGAAAACACCGGACTGGTACTCGACCCTTATTTTTCCGGCACCAAGATTCGCTGGATTCTGGACAATGTGGATGGCGCACGGGAAAAGGCCGAAAAAGGTGATCTGCTGTTTGGCACCGTGGACACCTGGCTGGTCTGGAAACTGACCAATGGTCGTACTCATGTCACCGATTACACCAACGCCTCCCGAACCATGCTGTTCAATATCAAGACACTGGAGTGGGATGAGACGCTGCTGGAAGCCCTGCAAATTCCACGTAGCATGCTTCCAGAGGTCAAAAGCTGCAGCGAGATCTATGGAAA
Organism: Kistimonas scapharcae; assembly: GCF_039540975.1. NCBI lineage: Bacteria > Pseudomonadati > Pseudomonadota > Gammaproteobacteria > Oceanospirillales > Endozoicomonadaceae > Kistimonas > Kistimonas scapharcae. Next base: position 13,032 of record NZ_BAABFL010000001.1, on the reverse strand, counting down.
AACCACGCTTCGCAACAATATCAGCGTTCCGATCGCCGGTATTGCCGGTGATCAGCAGGCGGCCCTGTTTGGCCAGCAATGCTATGAGAAAGGCATGGCTAAAAACACCTACGGCACGGGATGTTTCATGCTGATGAATACCGGTGAAACACCGGTTCCTTCCAGCCACGGATTGCTGACGACCATCGCCTATGGCCTGAATGGCAAGGTGAATTACGCTCTGGAAGGAAGTGTCTTCATGGGCGGTGCCTCTATCCAGTGGCTACGGGATGAAATGGGACTGGTGCGGGATTCTGCTGACTCCGAATATTTTGCCAGCAAAGTTGATGATGCCAACGGCGTCTACATGGTGCCGGCATTTACCGGACTTGGAGCGCCCTATTGGGATGCCCATGCTCGTGGCACCATTGTTGGCCTTACCCGTGGCGCTAACCGCAACCACATAATCCGGGCCACCCTGGAAGCCATTGCCTACCAGTCACGCGACGTACTGGATGCCATGCAACAGGACGCCGGTATTGAACTCCACCAATTACGTGTTGACGGTGGCGCCTCTGCCAATGAGTTCCTGATGCAGTTCCAGGCCGATATGCTGGGTGTTGATGTGGTACGTTCCGGCATTACAGAAACGACGGCAGCGGGTGCCGCCTGCCTGGCAGGTCTTGCGGTTGGCTTCTGGGACAGCGTCGATGCATTCAAACAAAAAGCCAGTGATGCCTCGATTTTCACAGCGTCCATGCCTGCCGAGGAGGTCGAGCAGCGCTACAAGGGCTGGCAAAAAGCCCTGAAACGGTCCTTGGCATGGAATAGCGACGATTAATCCAGCACAAAAAAACCCGGCAATAGCCGGGTTTTTTATTAAAACGACAATGTAATTACTGAATAATCTCAATGCCGCCCATATAGGGTTTCAGTGCATCAGGCACGTGTATCCGACCTTCGGCATCCTGGTAGTTCTCAATGACAGCCACCATGGCACGGCCAACAGCCACACCGGAGCCATTCAGGGTATGCACCAGCTCAGGCTTGCCTTCGGCATTACGAAAACGGGCCTGCATCCGGCGCGCCTGGAAATCCAGGCAGTTGGAAACAGAAGAAATCTCACGGTACTTCTGCTGACCGGGCAACCAAACTTCCAGGTCATAGGTCTTGGTTGCGCCAAAGCCCAGATCGCCGCCACACAATGCAACGACACGGTAAGCCAGACCCAGCTTCTGTAAGATCGCTTCCGCATGACCGGTCATTTCTTCCAGCGCGTCAAAAGACTTCTCCGGATGAACAATCTGTACCATCTCGACCTTGTCGAACTGGTGCTGACGGATCATACCTTTGGTGTCTTTGCCATAACTACCGGCTTCACTACGGAAACAAGGCGTGTGCGCCGTCAGGCGTAATGGCAGTTCAGCGGATTCAAGAATGGCATCCCGCACAATGTTGGTCAGCGGTACTTCTGATGTCGGAATCAGATAATATGGCTTTTCTTCACCCTCGCAGGAGGTCTTGAACAGGTCTTCCTCAAACTTGGGCAGCTGACCGGTACCACGCAGTACATGGTCGTGTACCAGGTAAGGGGTATAGCACTCTTCATAACAGTGTTCACTGGTCTGCACATCAAGCATGAACTGCGCCAGTGCACGGTGCAGGCGTGCGATCTGGCCACGCATCAGAGTAAAACGAGCTCCAGACAGCTTAGCGCCGGTTTCAAAATCCAGACCATAGGCCTGACCCAGCTCGACGTGATCTTTCGGTTCAAAGTCTAACTGCTTGGGCTCACCCCATTTGCGGACTTCGAGGTTATCCTCTTCATCCTTGCCTTCCGGTACTGACTCGTGCGGCAGGTTGGGCACGGTCATGAAAATGCCGTCCAGCTCCGCCTGAAGGTCCTTCAGCGTCTGCTCGGAGGTCTTCAGTTCCTCGTTAATGCTATCCAAACGGGACTTGAGCTCAGTGACATCCTCGCCTTTTGCCTTCAACATGCCGAACTGCTTGGAACCGGACTTTCGCTCGCTCTGCAGTTGTTCGGTACGCAGCTGGATGGACTTCCGCTCGGCATCCAAGGACATGATCCGTTCCACATCCAGTTCGTAGTGCTTCTTGCGCAGCAGGGCCGCGACTTCCTCAGGATTGGCGCGAACGTATTTGGGATCTAGCATGAGAGCTCTGTTACCTTGTCTGTATTAAGCAAAGACCTTACCGGCCAGCGCGTAACCGGCCCAGGTTGCCAACAGGCAACCTGCCACACTGGTCAGCATGTAGGCAATGGCGCCTACCGGGTCGCCGTCCTGTATCAGGCGAAACGCATCCAGCGAAAACGTCGAAAAAGTGGTTAATGCACCCAGGAAACCGACCATGATGAACTGCCGCCAGATCGGCGGTAATGAAGCCTGTTCAACCAGTGCGTAGTAAGTCACGCCAATGATAAAAGATCCAATAATATTGGCAACCAGCGTGGGCACCGGGAACAGCTTTGCTTGACCCAGCTCAGCAAAACCCAGGTAGATCAATGCCCTGGAGACCGCGCCAAGCGCGCCACCCAGGGCAATGGCAATCCATTCAAACCAGAGAAACATAAGACAATATTCCGATTTCATTCAAAACAGGAAAGTACCTGCTCAAGGTATTCCAGACAGCCGTCTGAGATTAATCGTCAGGATGAAGATCGTCGGGGATTGGGAGCCGCTGCATCCAGCGATTGCAGCCATTCCAGCTTCTGACGAATTTTACTTTCCAGACCGCGATCCGAAGGGTCGTAATAGCGCCGGGGCTCCATATCCTCCGGAAAATAACATTCGCCGGCGGCGTAGGCATTCGGCTCATCATGGGCATAACGGTATCCCTCATGATGCCCCAGTGATTTCATCAACTGGGTCGACGCATTGCGAATATGCAGCGGCACCTCATAGGAAGGGTTATTCCTGACATCATCAAACGCAGCCTTCATCGCCCGATAAACGGCATTACTCTTTGGTGCACAGGCACAATATACCGTCGCATGGGCAACGGCAAGCAACCCTTCCGGACTTCCCAGCCGCTCATAAGCCTGCCAGGCATTGAGGGTCATCTCCAGGGCTCGGGGATCTGCGTTGCCGATATCCTCGCTGGCAATCGCCACCAGCCGTCGTACGACATAGAGAGGGTCAGCGCCACCATCCACCATTCGGGCAAACCAGTAGAGCGCAGCATCCGGGCTGGAGCCCCTGACCGATTTGTGAAAAGCGGATATTTGATCGTAAAAAGCATCACCGCCCTTATCAAAGCGACGACTACTGTCTGCCAGCACACCCTGCAAAATCTTCGGAGTGATAGCCTGATCCGACGCCAGATCAACCGCGATCTCCAGCAGATTTAACAATCGTCGTGCATCACCATCAGCAGCACGAAACAACATGGCTTTTGCTTCATCTGTCAGCACCGGTGGGTTTTCACCCAAACCATGTTCCTTATCGTTCAGGGCGTGTTCCAGCACACTGGCCAACGCCTCTTGTTCCAAAGGCTTGAGTACATAGACACGGGCCCGGGACAACAACGCATTATTTAGCTCAAAGCTGGGATTTTCAGTCGTCGCGCCAATGAAAATAATGGTGCCGTCTTCAATATGCGGCAGAAACGCATCCTGCTGGCTCTTGTTGAAACGGTGGACCTCGTCCACAAAGAGAATACTGCGTCGTCCACTCTGCTCGCGGGCCATACGCGCCCGCTCTACTGCGGCACGAATATCCTTAACACCCGACAACACGGCAGAAAGCGTTTCAAAATGCGCATCACAAACATTGGCCACAAGTCTGGCCAGTGTCGTTTTACCGACACCTGGCGGCCCCCAAAGCACCATGGAATGGGGGCGGCCCTGCTCAAGCGCCTCCCGCAACGGTTTACCTTTTGCAAGAATATGGGATTGCCCGAGGTAATCATCCAGGGTATGTGGCCGCATCCGGGCAGCCAGTGGTTCATAGGGTTTTTCCAGGGTATCAAACAGAGAGCGGCTCATGGGTTGTTGCGGTGTCCTTATCAGCTCTCATCGTCAATCACATCCACGCCGGGCGGGATATACAGTTCAAAGTCTTTCTCTGCTAGCTTTCGCTTACTGCTGCTGGACAGATTACTGAATTCAATACGGGTTCTGGCACCAAGCGCATCGGTCAGCATCATTTCCCGGAGCGTCTTGCCCTGGAACGATAACTGCAGGTTTTCAAACAGCGCATCCTGTCCTTTCGGTATCAACGTAAACAAAGCCACACCATCAGCAACCGATTCAGTAACACGAAAGTTTCTGGTCAGATCCGCCGTTTCACCACTCAGGATCAATGCCGGCGTGGTATTGGTGCGAGCATCCAGTTTCTGAATCGTGACTTGTTCAAGATCCATATCATACAGCCAGACCTTCTGGCCATTGGACACTACGACCTGGGGAAAGGGTTTCTTGACCTCCCAGCGGAACAGGTTCGGCCGTTGAACAGTCATCACCCCTTCAGATTCCTGAATACGCTTACCACTGGCTTCCAGTGTATGCTGTGCAAATCCAGCCTGAATGTAATGAAGCGGATTCAGCAACTTCGCCAGCTGACTCGCCGCCTGCTGCTCCTGGGCTGACACCTCAACAGTATTCATTTTGTTGCTTGGCGCACTCTCACCATAAGCCGGTGATGTCAGCAACGTAATAGACAAGGCCAATCCGCCCAGGCGACGGATGGAGAATTTATCGCTCTGAAACATGCAATAGGATTCTGCTCTGAAAACTGCGGTTAAGGGTAACACAAGCTTTCCCTGAAGGATGGCAGTTTTGATCAACCACCCTTCACCTTCAGGCCAATGCCGTTATGTTACTACCGTGGTGGCGGAGGTGCGATCACTTCCCGGTTACCGTTACTGCCCATGGCAGAAACTACACCAGCCGCTTCCATGCTTTCGATCATCCGGGCTGCACGGTTGTAACCGATTTTGAGCTTGCGCTGAACCGAAGAGATAGATGCACGTCGTGTCTCAGTCACAAAGGCAACCGCCTCATCGTACAGGGGATCCTGCTCTTCATCACTGCTGACACCAAAAGCGCCTGCTTCACCATCAGCATCCCCGGCACCACTGAGAACATCCTCGATATAATTGGGTTCCTGACGCTTCTTCCAGTCAGCCACAACCCGGTGCACCTCATCATCACTGACGAAAGCACCATGAACCCGTACAGGGAGGCTGGTACCGGGCGGCAGATATAACATATCACCATGCCCCAACAACTGTTCACCGCCGCCCTGATCCAGAATGGTCCGTGAATCGATCTTTGACGAGACCTGGAAACTGATCCGGGTCGGAACGTTCGCTTTGATCAGCCCCGTAATGACATCCACAGAAGGACGCTGTGTTGCCAGGATCAAATGAATGCCTGCCGCCCGCGCTTTCTGGGCGATTCGGGCAATCAGCTCTTCAACTTTCTTGCCGACAATCATCATCATGTCAGCAAATTCGTCAATTACGACAACGATAAAGGGCAATTTTTCAAGTTCTGGCGCAAGGTCATCGGCGGAAACCGATTGGTAGAAAGGATCCCGCAACGGCTCACCAGCCTTTTCAGCTTCTTCCAGCTTGCGATTGAAACCTGCCAGGTTTCTCACCCCCATAGCGGCCATCAACTTATAACGCCGCTCCATCTCAGCGACACACCATCGCAGGGCGTTAGCCGCTTCTTTCATATCCGTGACAACAGGCGCCAGCAAATGCGGAATACCGTCATAGACCGAGAGCTCCAGCATTTTCGGGTCAACCATGATAAGGCGGACCTCTTCCGGAGACGCCTTGTAGAGCATACTCAGAATCATCGCATTTACACCTACCGACTTACCGGAACCCGTTGTACCGGCAACCAGCAAGTGGGGCATTTTTGCGAGATTTGCGACCATCGGATGGCCACCAATATCATGCCCCAGCGCCAGGGTGAGCGGCGACTCTGATTCATCAAAAACTTTTGACGCAATCAGCTCACTGAAATAGACAATCTCCCGGTCCTCATTTGGAATCTCAATGCCTACGACTGATTTGCCTGGAATGACCTCAACCACCCGCACACTGATTACAGCCAGAGAACGGGCAATATCTTTCGCAATATTGGTGATCTTGCTGACCTTGACACCAGCAGCCGGTTGAATCTCAAACCGGGTTATAACCGGCCCTGGGTGAACAGCGACCACTTCCGCATCAACACCGAAGTCTTTCAGCTTAAGTTCCAGTAAGCGTGACATCCCCTGCAGGGATTCTTCGGAATACCCTTTTTTACGTGAATGATCCGGTGCATCCAACAAACCCACGGCAGGCAGACTACCTTCGACAGCCGTATCGTCAAACAAGACCTGCTGTTTTTCCTTCACGGCTCGTGTACTGGGTTCAGGTTTTTTCGGTAGCGGTGCTATCGCCGGAGGCGTGCGTTCAGCCTGTTTGGCTTTTTCTTTCTGAATAACAGACTCACGCTCCTGCCGTATTTTTTCAACGGTCTGTTTTTCCCTGCGGGCTTCTATGTTGACAACCAGTTTTCTGAACCCATTTTGAAACAGCGAAAAACCATCCAGCGTCCACTTACCCACCAGATCCATGAGGCGGAACCAGGACAAGTCCGTTAACAGTGTTAAACCAAACAGAAATAACGAGAGAAAAATCAGGGAAGTGCCAAAACGGTTCAGTGCAGGTAGCGCAACATCCAGTACCAGCTTACCCAAAATGCCGCCGCTCGACGCCGGCAACCCGGCGCCAGCCTGTAAATAATGCAGAGCTGCCAGCGCACAGGCGCTGGTCAGTACCAACAACAGTCCGGCAAAACGAAGGGTAAATAGTGGCCAGTTCCAGCCACGGATTTCGTAACGATCACGAAACACGGTCCAGGCTTTCCAGGCTAAGAGCAGCGGAAAGAGAAACGCCATATGGCCAAACAGGGAAAACAGCACATCCGCAAACCAGGCACCCGCCCTGCCCGCACTGTTCACGACCATTTGCGAATGGCCGATATGCGTCCAGCCGGGATCGCCGGCATCATACGTCACCAGCGCCATGCAAAGATAAGCAGCGGCAACCAAAAGGGTCAACATGAACCCTTCCTTGAGTCTCAGAGCAAACGGCCCGGGCTGCCTGCTCTCAGTGTCCTGTTTTTTCTGCTGTTTCACTCTAGACCTGAAAATCTGACGCTAACGTAACATTCTCTATTGTAAGTCTTTTCCGTGAGGAATCTACGGTGGTCATTACCTGATTCCCGAAGCAGGAACGATTACATCACACATCGGCGCTTACAGCTGGGCAAGCGCCTGCGCATAAGATCGAATGGCTGCACCATTTTCCAGTTTATGCAAGAAACGCTCGGGAATCGCATTCACACCATGGAAAGCACCCACCAATGCACCGGTCAGAGCGGCTCTGGCAACATTCTCTCCCCCACTATTACTGGCAGACAGAATGGCCATTTCGAAACTGTCGGGATAACGGTATAGGAGATAGTAAGCTGCAGGTAGAAGATGTGTCACCTGACAATCCATACCAAATACGAGACTAATATATTTAGCGGGTTCCACACTGACCATTTCGGGTCGTTCAGCAATCTGCCCCAAACCTGGCTGCTGCAGAGAGCCGTATGATCCAACCCGACCCATAACATCCGGATTTCCCGACATGCCAGTCACAGTTTCATCCAATTCCGCCAGAGAGATCCCTTGAATCAAACTCTGAACGGTAAGCGCATACACCAGCTGACAGGCACGAAGATAGTGGTCTCGATAAAGTACCTTCAATAACCGATCAGCCGCTTCAGCCAATGACCGTCGATCACTGCATAGCGCTGCCAAGATCACGCAAAGCTGCGCCCCCAGAGAGGTATCCGCATCGGTTGGTAGCTCAGGTGAGTTCCAGTCAATACCCTGTCGGCGTTTTTGCCAGAGATCTCTGACGAGACCCTCAGTGTATCGACCAGATAACGGCTCACCATTGAGCTCGCTTAAAAGGCCGTCTAAAGCACGGGCAAAGACAGCAACATCAAAACTTTTCTGCTCAACTACTGATTCAAGCAACAGGAATAATATCTGCCCGGTTTGAGAATAATTACCGGCTCTCAGCCCGTGTTCCAAACGGTACTGACTGATATGCCGACAACCATGCTCACTCTTGACCACAGGATCCAGGTAGTCCGTCACCCACGAGCCAACATCATGCTCCAGCAGATTCAGGTCATAGTACCAGTGATATCCAAGTCCAAGCGCATCACCGACAAACAGCCCCAGCAGTGCGCCTTCAATCCGCTCTTCTCGGGACAGGACTGTGCCGGCTTGTATATTGCCAGCCATGTGGATTTTTACCTGTAAACATGGGAAAACAAAGACATATCACACAGCAGCAAGGCACTGGGTGACATAACATTGGATTTCATCAGTCTAGCAGGGTGGAAGGAGAAAGATTGTCGAGCGGCAGCTAACCCTTTAGTTAACTGCCACAGTCAGAAGACTGGATTAACCAGTGAAAGCAGGCAGGACTTTCAGCATATTCAGCACTTCGAGCAGCATCACTGCGACACCGAAAGTCAGCACCAGCCAGAGACGGGCATTCCCTCCAGAGACACGGAAAGAAGATCCAGACAATCCTTGACGACGGGTCTGACGAACCATCAGTACCGGGCCAATCACACAGAAAAACGTCGCGCCCAATCCAGCAAAACCGATCGCTGTAATGAAACCGTCAGGAATAAACACGCCAAGCAACGTGGGAGGAATGAACGTCAGTGCTGCGGTCTTCAGACGACCAGGCATATCATCAGAAAACCCGAACAGGTCTGCCAGATAATCGAACAGACCCAGTGACACCCCAACAAACGAGGTCGCAACGGCCAGCTGGGAGAATACCTGTAAAGCACCCGACAGATGGACACTGATACCAGTATCTTCCAACGCACGGATCAATGCGCCGATATTACCGCCACTGCCCAACACTCCACCGAATGCTTCACGGGACAGGTTACCCATGATACTCACCTGCCACAGAATATAGATAACCAGTGCCAACAGGGAACCCGCAAGAATCGCATTGCGCAGCGGACGTGATTCCTTGCCCCCCATATACTTCACGAGGCTGGGGACACAGTTATGGAAGCCAAAGCTGACCATCATGAACGGAAGCGCCATCAAAACGAAAGGCAGACTCTCGCTCACCGGCAGTGCCGGAAAGAGTGTTTCCTGCTGCGCACTGCCGACAAGGCCACCTGTAAAGCTAAGGAACGTGATCACCATACCGGCAACCATCACGGTCGTAATACGGTCAACAGCTTTGGGTCCAATAATGACAAAAACCGATAGACCCACCGCAAATATCAGGCTAGCCAGGTGTGACTCCACCGCAATTCCCGCCAGAGACTCCATGGAATGTGAAATAATAGAGCTGCCACCGGAAATGTAGGCATAGGTCAGGATATAGCAGACGAAGGCAACAGAGGCACCATTGATCAGTCGACCGGTATTACCAATGGTTTTTCCGGCTAACGTATCAAAGCTGGCACCGTCCTTGTAATGAAGATTCACTTCAAGAAGGTACAGTGCAGAGCTGTAACAACAGAACCAGGCCAGTACAAGGACAGCAATCGATACGCTAAACCACATACCACTGCTGACAACAGGCAATGAAAACATACCGGCACCAATGCCTGTACCGGCCACAATCAAGGCTCCCCCAAGGACTTTACTCAGGCTGGATCGGGGCGTACTCCCGATATCTCCCGCAGAAACTGCAACATCATTCATTATGTACTGCCTGTATTGCCTGTATTAGAAAGTCACGTTCGTCGTCGCTCATGGATTTGAGATTGTTGGAACCCCGCGTGACAGTGGCGATACTGACCCCCAAACGCGTTGCGATTTCCCGCTGACTCTCGTTACCATCAATCAGGGCCTTTGCAATGGCGACCCTGCCATTGATGGCATTATGCTCATCCTTGGTCAGCATCAGCTTGAACAAGCGCTCAATCGCTTCTCGGTTTGTTGCGTTTTGAATCAGATTAATAAACACGGAAGTACCAACTATCCATCATTCACCATGTATCGGTGTAACAGTACAGCAGTACACACTATAGATAACATAGCGATATATACTTATTCATTGATAGGCGATTTATTTATATGAAACCGGCAGGCAAGCGAGTTAGTAACCCTTCCAGTAGTAGCGACCATAATCGACTAATACTTCGGCCTCCTTCTCTATAGGTTCGATACTGACGACAAAGACATATGGCCATCCCTGATAGGTTGCCAGTACAAAGCAGGCATTATCTCGAAGCACGGGATCAAGCTCAGAGTATGTGGTGTTAGCATTGATACAGATGGTGATATTGCCATGTCCATAGCCACACAAATCAATTTGTACACCCTCAAGGGAACAGTCCACGGCATAGCGGCCAACATTGGCACCATAGCGAGCTTTTTCTTCAGCAACATCATTACCCGCACAATAAAGGCCGGCATACGGCGCGATCACACTGAAAGCAGGAATATCACATGCTGCAATAACACCAGACTGAGCATGGAGCTTTTTTCTGGGATCCGTATGCCGTATGGTGGTCAGCTGCAAAGATGACTCAATAGTCTCTTTACGTTCGTCACCATCAAGTGATAGCCAATGCTCGATAGATTCAGCCCAGTGATCCTGTTCCATTAATGGGTGACGACCTGAAAGCGCTTTTAATCGTTGCTCAAGGGCCGGGGGAAGAATAATCAGTGGTTCTGACACTTTCTCTGAAAATGACTCTTTAAGATTACTGGCATCAGCCCCCAAAACACATAGCGGCGCCCTGTTATCCCAGTATTCAGATAGCACAAGAGAGTTATTGTTTTTCGGCTTTCTGTCGGGAAGACAATCATCAATATACTTATGTTTCTGTAATGATAAACGGTCTTTCGGTATAGAAAATGGCGAGATCATAATGCACTGCAAAGAACGTTTACTCACCCACTTGTAATGATCCTCTGAAGGGAGATACGGCTTATCTAGCTCACGGCTATCTTTTTCATCTGCACGGTTGCTATTGACCTGAAAATAACCGGCAGAGTGACCTGGTGGAATTTTCGAAGACAAGCATGACACCTTATAAATAGAATTGTTACTTGAGAATCAGCGCAGTCGTTCTATTGATTCAATTCTATGTTTTTTGATTGGCATGGTGAATGTTCCTCCACCATGTCTTAACTGTAATGAAACAGTATCAGGCTCAACAGAAACCAGAATCCCAGTAAAATGCTTGGATCGCTCTACAGAAACCTTCACATAATGTCCAACGTAATCTGAAATCTGATCAGGTGGAATAACACGGCTAGCCCCTATCTTATTTCGCAGCGGAGATTCTGGCTGTTCTTTTTTGGCAGAAGGAGGTTCCGTTTCCGGCTCTTTTACAGCCATCCTTTCCCGCTTTTTAGGCTCCGACACTTTTTCTTTTACATTAGCTTGCTGCTTGGCCTGATAACCTTTCTTTGGTACATTGAGCTCAAATGGCGTGACTGTTTTGTCATTAACACTCAGGGATAATCCTAAAACTTCAACTAAATACTGTGCCTCGTAAACACCCAGTATCATGGGATTAAAATCTTGCGGAGGATATGAGGTAATAGTGATATTATCAGGATTTTTCATAAAATCAAGGTAAGCTGCCTTCATTGGTTGATTAGGAATCAATCCCCATGAAATAGCATAATAATCATCAGGCAATACAGCAAAACGTTTGATATATTCCTCAACTGTTATTCCTTCTTTACTCGAACAAAAACGATTAACTTCCTTCATTAAACCATCATCTTGATAAACCAGCTCAAGGCTATCAATAGAAGGCATAGACATGAGATCCTGCATCCCCAAAGAGCTCAGATTCTCAAGATTTACTTTTGCGGTCACAGTATAAGCATCAGGAACACCACCGCCAATTCTTAAACTGAGTTTTTGATCCAAACGATTAAACTCATACGCCACAAACATACTTGAGAAAATTGCATCGTAACCCATTTCTTTAATTGCAGCGGGGCCAAACATATAATGCCCATCACAAACAGGTTCAACGACTCCCTCCAATCGCTGTTTAATATTGGCATTTGTTATTTTTACAGCCTGAGCATACTGGCCATATTCACTGATCAAAGGATCATTCATACCATCAAAACGTATTATTAATGAATCAGGCATTTCCCAATCATTATCCATTCTGACATCGTACATCAGCTTTATCATTTCAAATGTATTTGGAAAGACTACCGATGCTTTTTTGGTATAGACCTTATCTTCCATGTAATTTCTTGGTGCAATTTCGATCTCGGAAACAGAAATCTCCCCAAAAATATCAACCGTCACCTCGTCAAATCTAATACGCATATCAGAAGAGGCCATATAAGCAGCCTGCTCCAGCCCCTCTTTAATTCTTTTTTCTGAATAATATTTAAACCCAAACCATGCAATGAAAATCACAATCAAGAGAAAAACAAGCTTTTTTAGGAGCGAAAGAATCATTATTACACCCTAAACATCCTGTACAAAAGGCGCTTTCATACATGACAAATATTACCAATAAATAGATTATTGATCATTGTCACCGTTCTATTATAAAGAACCTTTCAAAAACCCATTTTCCAAACAAAAAAAAAAAAATCGATGCCATTAAATTGACATAAACATCTACAACATATTATGGATACATAGGCAATGACATTAAATAACACTCCCCAAAACCTTACCTGATTACCACCTAGCGTAAGCCATTCTCCCGTCTAAACTTACGACACTGGTTTTCCCTGGGTTAGGAGACGTGTCATGGCCAGTNCGCGATCAGTTTTTCAAATGGCGCTGGCCGAATGGGTTTGAATGCCCTCTGTGTTGTTGCCGGGAGTATTGCACCCTGAAAACCCGTGAACTTTACCAATGTAATCGTTGTCGCCATCAAACATCACTGACCAGCGGTACCATCCTGGAAGCCAGCAAGTTGCCCTTCACCACCTGGTTTCTGGGCATGTTTTTAATGACTCAAACCAAGAATGGCATATCAGCCCTGGC